>CAZSYH010000016.1:0-36646 GCA_964610735.1 uncultured Syntrophaceae bacterium
CGACGACAAAGATGGACTTGACGCCGACGAATTCCATCTGCTTGAAGATCAGGCGCAGTTTCAGCGGGGGCCTGACCATCCACATCAAAACGGAAAGGAAGAGGAGAAGAATCCTCCCCATCTCCTCGATATTTTCCAGGATGGCCCTTCCAAAATTATCAACTGTCGCGGCAATCTTGTTCACAAAGCACCGAAACGTGTATCCAGGTCAGACGATGACAAAAGGCCGCGGATACAAGCCCTGAAATGAAAGATATCTATAATTCGGCTATAAAGGTCCTTTTTTCTTTGAGTGCGCATCAAGAGATAACTGTATAATCCTGCTGATCAATTCAACCTGCGTAATCCCTGAAGCCGCCGCCTGGTGAAAAAGGACTGTAGAAGGCGTCATCCCGGGCAGGCTGTTCGGTTCAAGCACCACTATCCGTCCATCATCCGGCACAAACATATCTATCCTCGCGTATGCCTTCAAACCCAGAGTCAGAAACGTTTTTACAGCCACATCCTGTATCTTTTTCAGGACATCATCCGGCAATCTTGCGGGCGTCTTATTCTCTCCCTGACCATACAGGAATTTGTCCTCCAGCGAAAGTATTCCTTTCGTCGGTATAGTTTCGGAAGGCACAAGGGCAACAGGCGAATCATTTCCTATAACACCACATGTAACTTCCATTCCGGCAATAAATTCTTCAACCAGCGCCACATTGTCCCAACCAAGGGCATCTGTAACCGCGCCACAGACATCCTCCAGCGATAAAACCTTCCTGACAGCGGTACTGCACCCTTCCCGGGCAGGTTTGACAACACAGGGCAGGCCGATCTCGTTTTCTATCTCCTTGAGGATATCCTCTCTGCCGCTTTTCCATCGCCCGACAGAAACAGCCACGGTGCGGGGAATATCTATCCCGCTCATTGCGAGGACTTTTCTGGAGGCATATTTATCCATACCGAGCGCTGAGGCAAGGACACCGGACCCCACATAGGGAACATTCAGCAGCTCCAGAAGCCCCTGGATACAGCCATCTTCGCCGTATTTGCCGTGGAGTCCCGGATATACTATATCCACAAGAGTCTTCAGATCCTCATAAGGAATCCTTTTCGCATTATCCTCCAGGTCGCATTCGATATCTCCTGTAGAGTTCCTCATCAACATCTTGATCGGGATCTCCCACAAAAAGCCATTACTATCCATAAATATAGATATGGGAAGATATCTTTTCCTGTCTATCTTGCTGAATATATTTCTCCCGCTCTCGAGAGAGACCTCCTTCTCTGAAGAAATCCCCCCGATTATAATGCCGACTCTTATCTTTTCCTGGTGTTCCAGATTCACAGATTGCCTTTCCAGATACCCTTTTAAGCCCCGCTCAAAGGGATCGCGTTGTGCCGACTATAGCGGCCCCCTCTTTTCTTCATGAACCCTGATTGAAGCCTCTATAAGTTCGGATATTACCATGGGTGGAAGCATGCCGGCTTCCGCGGCCTGTTCGAAGAAGAAAGATGAGGGCGCCATTCCTGAAGACGAATTGGGATCTGTAATCAAAACCCTGCCGTCCTCCAGGACAAACCCGTCTATACGCCCATACGATCTGAACCCCAGTGTTTCGAAAGCCTTGATAACATCCGCTTTAATTCGATCAATCACATCAGCTGGAATATTTTTGGGGGGCGTAAATTTACTGCATCTCCCCGGCATATATTTATCTTCGTATGAATAGAAATCACTCTGCGGATGAATCTCTGTAACCCCGAGAATACCCGGCCCATTTTCACTTTCCAGAACGATGCACGAAAATTCAACGCCTTCGAGGTATTCCTCAACCAGCACGTCCCTGTCCCATTTGAAGGCGCCGGCCATCCCGTCCTCAAGCATGTCCACGTTCCTTACAATGGTCACTCCTATGCTTGACCCTTCTCTGACGGGTTTTACGACAAAGGGGATATCAAAGGCCTCCGCTATCTTTTCCCTGACGCGGGTTTTGTCCTTTAACCATTCATCTTCCCCGAACAACATGCTCTCAGGCACATTGATTCCCGCCTCCCTCAGTATCTTCTGCTGCGCGCCCTTATCCATTCCCAGGGCGGAAGCCAGGACACCCGGACCGGTGTAGGGAATTCTCAGGATCTCCAGAAGGCCCTGGATGCACCCGTCATCGCCATATTTTCCATGGAGGGAAATGAAGGCAAAATCTATTTCATCCTTCAGATGTTCGTAAGATATCCGTCTTGCGTCTCTTTCAAGATGCTCTGAGATATCGGTAGTGGTGTTCTGAGATACAAGCTGCCACGGTATAATCCACAGCCTTCCATCACTATCCATGAATATGGGGATGCCCTCATACTTTTCACCGTCCAGGTTATCATAGACATTCCTGCCGCTGTTAAGCGAAACCTCTTTTTCGGAAGACATGCCGCCCAGTATGATCCCAACTCTCAACAACTCCATAAAGACACTTTCTCCCTGATTACAGCACCCCAACACCTTACAGATCCCAGATAAATGTCACACCGCTGTTGGGGAATACCCACTCATCCTCGCCAATGTTCAATTCTATCGCCTTTCCCTCATCCATCTTTATTTTCGGATATGGGTGTCTTCCCGCAAAAAAACTTACTTCTCTCACATTCGTCAACCCCGTCTTTTCGTAATTAAATGATATATTCATGCCCCTTGTAGGATAGGCCAGATAGACGGAAAACATCTTGCTGCTTTTGTGCTTCTTTGTTTCTATCTCTATCTCCACTTTTACCTGTTTGTTGAGATATTCCTCAAGCTCATCACCACCGCACAGCACCTCATATCCTCTATCCGTGTTCCCTGCGCTGATGACAGGCGCATCCCTGTCATTTACCCTGACGCGGGCCACCTTGAAATCACCTTCACTGAATGGGCTATCCGTACCATTCAGGAGCCACCGGTATTCGCACTTCTCCTCCTCAAACAGCGCCGAAAGCTGAGCGTCATTCTGCGCGCAGCCTATGATGAAAAACTTGTCTCTGAGTGTTTTTATATACTCAATGTGCGTTGTAACCCTGAAATAATCCTCATTGGGGTCACGGGCCTCTTTTTCTCCATCGGGGAAATCGCTTATCCTGATATCATATCTGAAGCCCATCCTCAATTCCAGCTGACGGTTTTCCCTGCCGAAAAGTGTCTCAAACATCTCGTAATAAATCGCGTCGGCAAATTCCATGTCACTGGTTCTGGCCTGAAGACAACCACGTATCATATTGTCAATTCTGGCAATGGATTTCTCCTCACCCGGTATAAAAATCCTCCTTAACTTAGGTTCAACCGTATCGGTCTCTCCCTTATTCACAAATACGCGGGGTGCCCTCTTGCCCAGCGCGCACAGAATCTCATAGCTTATCGTTCCGGACTTTCCGGCAATCTCACCGGCCGAAATGTACTCTTCCCCCTGCATCCCCATCAGGACAACTTCATCGCCTGTTTCGCATTCAGGTATATGGGTAACATCCACAGTACACATATCCATGGAAATGCGCCCCACAATGGGTGCCCTTCTACCCAGTATAAGGACCTCCCCCTGATTCGACATGATAAAGCCATACCCGTCCCCATACCCGACCGGTATTGTCGCTATCCGGGCAGGGCCTTTTGTGACATGAGATCTGCCATAACCTATGCTGTACCCCGCGGGAAAATCCTTGAGAATTATAACCCTTGTTTTGAAACTCATCACCGATATCAGATCCGCCTCCGGGGCTGTATCGGATGAGGGATATACCCCGTATGTCATAATCCCGGGACGAACCATATCCAGATTGAACCGGGGAAAATTTAGCACGCCACCGCTGTTGGATATGTGTTTTATGGGAATATGTATCCCATCTTTTTCCAATCCTGTTACAATCTCCTCAAACAATTTCCACTGGAAAGAATTATATTCATCGTCTTTCAGTTCACCGACAGAGAGGTGGGAGAATATTCCCTCCACCACTATGTTGGGAAGGACAATGATACTCCTGATCATGGCGATTGCGTCGCTGTATATGGTTCCACTCCTGCCCATCCCCGTATCAATTTCAACATGAACGGGGCGTTGAACATCTTTCTCAATCAGTTTTCTGTTGAGTTCGACTGCGAAATGGACATCTGAAACAGAAGGGACCATGTCGTATTTGATGATCTCATCAATCTCATAAACTGTGGAAGGGCTTAATATTATAATGGGTGCATCTATCCCGCCGACCCGAAGCTGCACACCTTCATCGGCATTGGCGACACCAAGGGCGTACACACCGTTTTTCAGAGCGGCCTTTGATATCTCAATCGCCCCATGGCCATACGCATCCGCCTTCACTACCTGAAGGACCTTTACGCCGGAACCCACCAACCTGTTTATTTCGTCCCAGTTATGTCTGAAACTGTCCAGATCGATTTCCACCCAGCTTCTGTATCCCTGATCTCTTGACGGCATCTTTAACGCAACCCCGCATTCCGGAATCTCACAACCTGTTCCTCAGCCATTCATACATCTTACACCGCGAAGATACTACCAAAACAACGATGAAAGTCAAGGCAAAGGATACATAATCGGAAGGAGGCAGGAGAAAAGTTGCGTGATTGCGCAGAGACACGCTGCAACATGCCGCGCAGAAGACACTGCAAGATAACGCATGAATTGCGGGAAAATGGTTATTTTTGAATGGAACCCGGCTAATCTCTTGACAATGCGAAAACGTTAAGATAAAAAGCCCCTCTTGCAAGTCGCAAAAAAGCCGATGTAGCTCAGCTGGTAGAGCAACTGATTCGTAATCAGTAGGTCAGCGGTTCAATTCCGCTCATCGGCTCCAGTAAATACAAGGGGTTACGAGTTTTCGTAGCCCCTTTTTTTTGGCCAAAAATGGCTACAGAGTGACTACGCTTTGAGGGCGGTCATTTGAGGCGGTTGATTGTGTCGCAAAAAGTCCCAAAAACGTCATCCCGGGCTTGATAAGCCTGCCCCGTACCTGATACGGGGGCATCCAGAAGTTGTTGAATTTACTGGATACCGGCTTTCGCCGGAATGACTAAAAATGGTGTTTTCTGACTTTTTACGAGCTCATTGATGAAGGGCAGATCCCATGCATTTGCATATAACATGGGAACTATATGAAGAGCACAATCGCTCTCCAGAGTGCCAAACGTTACCCACACCGCATAGCTGTGAAGAACGATGCTCCTGCGGGTGTGTGCAGACTACATCTTTGGGATCACCGGTAGTAGCGGAGGTATAGCACATAAGTGCCGGGTCATTCTCATCCAGTCTTCCGGAAATTCAGAGATCCATTCATCATAGGAATAGGCAGGCAGAAAGCGTCGTCTCGGGAAGCTTGCCGCTCTCAGAAGAAAGGCCCTGAGTAACAAAGGATAATCCATCATGATAATGTCCCTCCTTTCGCATGCAATGTTGTTATTAAAGAACACCCCCCCCCATTTTTTTGCATAATAAGGGGCGTAGTCCGTTATAACAGGAAACTTCTTTTTGATAAGTTTCTGACACGCTACTTTTTTCTTATGGTGATCTTGTACTCGTTACATCCTTCACTGACATCTGTTACTTCCCAACCCTGGCTTGTGGCGGCACGGGAAACATTTTCCTTTGATGTATCCGTATCCACCAGAATCTCTATCTCGCTTGTTTTTCCCGCTTTTATCTCATCCAGTGTCATTAAAACGGGTTGCGGGCAGGAAAGTCCTCGCGCATCAATTTTTGTATTCATGAGTTACTCCTTTTTCTCATCGTAAACCCTATAAACAGACAGACTATCAGGCCGATAATTACGGCCTCGATGCCGTAAGGACCAACTCCCTTTGGTGAGCTGGCCAGACCAAAATTGTGGGCTAATCCCGCCCCGACGATCATCCCCACTACAAAAACGGCGGCATCCCCGTCACCCTCACCGGCCAGAAAAAGCTGACGTCCGGGACACCCTCCGGCGAGAGCAAAGGCCAGACCGGCCAGAACCATCCCCGCGAAGTTCCAGACATGCATGGTATGGGCAATAGGCTGGCCCTCAAATCCCGGATGAAACTGACCGACGATGAGATTTGTGACGAAAGCGGCGGCGACAAGGGCGATGAATCCTGAGAGGAGGTGGGTCTGTCGAAAGAGGACAAAGTCTCTTATTGCCCCCATGGTGCAGAAACGGCTTCGCTGTGCGAGTAATCCTACAGCAAGGCCGACTCCCAGAGAGATAAGAAGGGTAGCGTGCATTGCGCCTGGACCCTTCAAGCTATAGAAAAGAACCCCGCTTCTGTTTTGACCTTCAATCTGCGGGAAGGCAATGAGAAGAGCCAGAAAGCCAAGCATTATAAGCGGCAGCATCCATCCCGCCGCGGCGTGAGTACTTTGGGTGCGTCCCAGATTGTAACCTTTTTTAAGAAAAAGTGTTCCGATCCAGATACCGAATATCAGTCCCAGAAGTCCGAGAATTGCATTTCCATCACCACCGGCCAGACGCAGCGCGGCTCGCCACGGACATCCTAAAAAGACCAACGCGCCGATCATGGCGAAGACGCCAAGGACGAAGCGGACAATGGGAGCGGAACCGAGGCGCGGGCGAAATTCCTTGAAGAGGTATGCGGCGATGAGTGATCCCATTACAAAGCCTATGATTTCGGGTCGTATGTATTGAACAACCCCGGCGCGGTGCAACCCGAGGGTGCCCGCGATATCCCTTTCAAAACAGGCCACACAGATGCCCATATTTCCGGGATTACCCCATTTTTGTAAAAGGGCGGCAAAAACACCGATAAATAAACCAACACCGATGATTCCCCACCGAGTCGCAAAAACATTTTTCAACCTCATAGATCAGATACTCCTTTCTGATGAATTACTGCGGTTCGAGTGATTAAACGCGGGCTATGTAAATCGACTTCTTTTATAAGTCAAATTCATAATATGAATAGTTTCGGATTGATTATAGGGTTTATTGATAGGAACACAACGAATATTGGTGCATTCATACAAAGGGGGATAAATATCAAAGTACCAGAATTCTTCCCTTTGGCTTTGTTACAACCTTACCAATTATAGAAGCTTCTTCGATGCCTTCATCGTTCATTTTTTTTACCAGATCTTCCGCTTCTTTCAAGGGCAGGGAAATGAGCAGGCCTCCTGATGTCTGAGGGTCAAAAAGCACGTCCACAATCCATTCCGGACAGTCGGGGCCGACTTCAATCATGTCCATTCTGAATTTTCTGTTCCGATTTAATCCCCCCGGCATAATACCCATTTCAACAAATTCCTGAATTTCATGAAAAATGGGTACTAAAGAAGAGTGTATGACGATCCCGACATCAGTCCCCTCAATCATTTCCGAGGCGTGGCCGAGAAGGCCGAAGCCTGTAACATCCGTGCAGGCATGGACATTTGAATATTGGGTCATTAAATCGGCTGCTTTTTTATTGAGTTCTGCCATGCATCTGATTGATTTAGCTACGAGGTCATCGCTGGCCATATTTCCCTTCAGTGCCGTATTGATAATGCCCGTTCCGAGTGACTTAGTAAGGATAAGAGCATCACCTGCCCGGGCGCCCCTGTTAAGGAGCACCCTGTCAGGATGAATCGTACCGGTGACTGACAGGCCATACTTCAATTCATCATCTTCCACGCTGTGTCCGCCTACAAGGATGACACCTGCTTCGCGCATCTTGTCCAATCCACCGAGAAGAACTTCTCTGAGTATTGATATTCCCATTTTGTTGATGGGAAAGCAGATGATATTCATCGCCGTTAGCGGTTTCCCACCCATGGCGTAAACATCGGACAGAGAATTTGCCGCGGCAATCTGACCGAAGGTGAATGGATCATCAACAATCGGCGTAAAGAAGTCAAGGGTCTGTATGATGGCGAGGTCGTCTCTCAGTTTATAGACCCCCGCGTCATCGCAGTGCTCAATCCCTGCGATCAGATTGGGGTCTGATATAAGCGGAAGCCCGCAGAGCGCTTGATTCAGGTCACCCGGACCTATTTTACAGGCTCACCCGGCGCCATGTGTCGTTTCTGTCAGTCGTACCTTGACTTTATCATCCATGCCTTTGTCCTTTGCACTGCAAATTTTTAAGGGAATGACCGCAGTGTGTCTCCCGGGTTACTACGAAAAAAAGATGAATATGTCAAATTCATTATGGTTATAAATCCTGTTTGCTTATAGATATCGCTTATGATACCTCTCTTTCATGGAACGATACCTGAAGAACATTACCATTCAACAGATGAGGTCTCTGGTCTGTATCGCCGAAGAGAGGAGTTTTAGCCGCGCCGCCAAGAAGATGTATCTTACGCAGCCCTCCCTCACAAAGCATATAAAGAACCTGGAAGCAGAGACCGGGGTACAGTTAGTTGACAGGAAAAGCAGGGGGATGTCCTTGACACCCGAAGGCAGGATCCTCTGCGAATCGGCAAAACGCGTGTTCGCTTTGATCGATGATACAGGGGAAAAAATCGCAAGGATGAAAGAAGTTGAATCCGGGAGCATACGTATCGCGGCCAGCACAATCCCCGCTACATACATCCTTCCACATTCTCTCAGCAAATTCCGAGACAGCCACAAGGATATTCGCTGCTATGTAAGGACAAACGACAGTGATTTAACGCTCGACATGATACTTAATGATGAGGCGGAGATAGGCTTCATCGGCAGAGAGATTGCCGGCAGAAAGTTGCGTGCGGAATCGCTGTGGAGGGACAGACTTGTACTGGTGGTTCCCGCATCTCACAAGTGGAGAGAAAGGGGGAAAGTATCCCTGAATGAAGTTTCGACAGAACCTTTCGTGTCAAGGGAACGAGGTTCCGCCACACGCAAAGTGCTGGAAGAATACCTCCGCAAAAATACGAATCTGGCCCTTTCCGGATTCAATATCGTTTGCGAACTGGGAAGCTCGGAGGCGGTGAAAGAAGCGGTCCTGGCCGGCCTGGGGGTATCAATAATCTCCATCCACGCGGTAGGGCGCGAGATAGAAAGTGGCCTGCTTCTCGAAATACCGGTAGAAAACTGCTCTATTGAAAGAAATTTTTACATGATATATAAGGCCCGGGTTGGCCTGATGAAGCATCACAGAGTATTTCTTGATTTTATAAGGAATTATGAATTGGACGCGCGCCATGGAAAATAAAATTCTTTACTACAGCACAAACAGAAATCTCGATAATATAAATGGGGTCCTCCCTTTCAGGGGAAAAGTGACTTTCGGAGAAGCCCTTCTCCAGGGTCAGGCGCCGGACGAGGGTCTTTATATGCCTGACCGCATACCTCGCATATCCCATGAAGATATCATTTTGCTTAAAGATAAACCCTATGCCGAAGCGGCAATGCTGGTCACCGGAACATTTCTGGGCGACGAAATAGACGCCGGCATTCTTCGAAAAATCATAGAAGATTCGTATCCTTTTACCATCCCCTTGCAGAAAGTGTTCGACCGCAAATATATCATGCGCCTCGACCGGGGACCGACAGCATCCTTCAAGGACTTTGCCGCAAGGATGATGGCAAGGCTGATGGGACATTTTCGGGACAGGGACAGGAGGCTGAATGTACTGGTCGCGACCTCGGGTGACACAGGCAGCGCCGTCGGAGAGGCATTCAAGGACATAGAGGGGATTGATGTAAATATCCTCTATCCACACGATGAGGTAAGCGAAAGACAGAAGAAACAGCTTGACACCATAGGTGACAATGTCAGGTCTCTTTCCATCAATGGAAAATTCGATGATTGCCAGGATCTTGTCAAACAGGCCTTCTCCGACCCGTCACTCGGACATCTCAATTTTACCTCGGCAAATTCCATCAATTTCGGGAGAATACTTCCCCAGATGGTCTACTATTTCTATGCTTACGCGCAATTATGCCAAAAGGGAGAAGGCATCGTCATATCGGTTCCTTCGGGAAACTTCGGCAACGCCTTGGGATGCGAGTACGCGAGGAGAATGGGGCTGCCCGTGGAAAAGCTGGTCATGCCGACAAATGAAAATGACGAGTTTCCAAGATTCTTGAAAGAGGGGGCGTACGAAAGGTTATCTCCCTCGCTGGCCTGCCTCTCAAACGCCATGAATGTGGGTCATCCCAGCAATCTCGCCCGCTTCTTCGAATTGTACTGCGGCACGGTTGACCGTACAGGGAAAGTCCATGTCCATCCCGATATCGAGGCAATGAGGAAGAACATTTATTCGGTAAGAATATCTGATGAAGAAACAAAAAAATGCATTAAAAAAACATATGAGAGATATGGTGTAATTCTGGAACCTCACGGCGCGGTGGGATGGCGGGGCCTTGAAGCATATCTCGAACAATATGGCGATTTTCCGCTCTGCGTGTCACTGGAAACGGCGCATCCCGCAAAATTTCCGGACGAGATTGTGAAACTTCTCGGCATCACGCCCGAGGTGCCAGACAGCATGAAGGGGATTGACGAGAGGAAAGGAAAACCCCTGGAGTTGCCCGCAGATTACAAGATATTCAAAGAATACCTCATAGACAATCTGAAGTCGGAGGTATAGAAAATTTGATTTTGTATTCATGTTTTGCTGCACATATTTAAAGGAGGTTATGTACACTTGAAAGACAACGAGAATGACCTGTCAAAACACGACGATCTCTACAGGACAATCACCGAAACTGTGAAAGATATGATCACAGTGTGGGATATGGATCTTACTCTCATCTATGTGAGTCCGTCCATCAATGATCTCCTTGGCTATAACCGAGAAGAAATAAAAGATATTTTAAGCCATGGGAAGAAATCCAATTTACAACGTGTAATGACGCCCGGATCTATGGATACTTTTTTTGATGCAGTTAACAAAAGGATAAGAGAGTATGAGAAATGGGATTCATCTGAACGACAATATCCCGTGGAGTTGGAACTGATCAGAAAAAACGGCTCCACAATATGGACTGAAACCAAAAACAGCTTTCTAAGAAACAGCGATGGAGAGCGCACAGGCTTTTTCTCCATTACCAGAGACATCAGTGAACGGAAGCATACCCGGGAGAAGCTGCTGAAAAGCGAAGAGAGGTATCGCAGTATACTCGAAAGTATCGAGGAGGGATATTTCGAGAATGACCTTGCCGGAAATTTCATATTTTTCAATGACGCGCTGTGCAGGGTAATGGGTTACTCGAAAGAAGAATTAATGGGAATGAACAACAGGGAATACACAACTCCGAAGACATCAAAAAAAGCCTACGAGGCCTTCCGAAAGATATATGCCACGGGAAAACCAGCAACGATCGCGGATTACGAGATCATACGAAAAGATGGAAGCATCCGAATCTTTGATACATCCGCCTCCCTGCTGATGGATTCGTCAGGCAGACCTGTGGGATTCCGGGGAATCACTCGTGATATCACAGAACGCAAGGCAACAGGATTGGAACTGGAAAAAAGCTACGCTAAATTACAGAATATGCTGGATGAAACCATAAGGACACTGGCATTCACAGTCGAGGTAAGAGACCCTTACACGGCCGGTCACCAACGGCGTGTGGCACAACTTGCCTGCGCTACTTCTCTCAAGATGGGGCTTTCATCGGAAGAGGCGCGAGGGGTAAAAATGGCGGCGCTTATACATGATATCGGCAAGATCCAGATTCCCGCCGAAATCCTGAGCAAACCCGGCCGACTTAATACAAACGAGATGGATCTGATCAGGATTCATCCGGAGGTGGGCAGCAATATATTAAAAGGGATAGAGTTTCCCTGGCCGATATCAGAGATTGTACTTCAACACCACGAGAGAATAAACGGCTCAGGCTATCCTCATGGCATCACCGGAAAAGAAATGAATACCGGGGCAAAGATTATCACGGTGGCCGACGTGATTGAAGCAATGATATCCCACCGCCCTTACAGGCCAGCTCTGGGGATAGACAAGGTTATCGAGGAAATTTCACAGAATAAGGGAATCCTTTACGATGCCGAAGTGGTGGAAGCCTGCCTGTCGCTCCTTACCGAGGAGGGATTTACGTTCAACTAACGACAGTCACCGCGTCATAACGTATCTCTGCTCACCTTTCGGGACATACCATCTGATAAAGTTATATCCGATACCGATGGGTGCGGGTTTTATCCCGTGGACCCGGCTGCTGATGATAGGAAGCGCGTCCGGAACGTACAGGAAGGTATAGGGCTGTTCCTCCGCGAGTATCTCCTGAATCCTGTCGTAACATCTTTTCCTTTCAGTTCTGTTGAAAGTTCCCCTCCCCTTCTCCAGCAGTTCATCCACCTCTTTGTTTTTGAAAGATATGAAATTCAGTTCCCCCGGCTTTGTCTTGCTTGAATGCCATACATCATAAAGATCGGGGTCAAGAGTAATAGTCCAGCCCAGGATTGTTGCGTCGAATCTTTTTTTGTTAATAAACTCATTGATGAAGGCAGCCCATTCAATAACCCTGATCTTTACTTCTATACCTATATCAGCAAGTCTCCTCTGTATGATTTCGGCGCACTTCGCCCTGACTTCATTTCCCTGGTTTGTTATAATCTCAAATGCAAAGGGCCTGCCGTCACAATCCAGCACGCCGTCCCCATCCGAGTCTTTCCATCCCGCTTCTGCCAGAAGCTCTTTCGCCTTGCGCGGATCGTAAGAATAGCGTCTGACCCCGGGATTATACGGCCATGTTCCCGGCTTGAAGGGTCCTGTGGTTTCCTGCCCCAAGCCGAGCAGAACGCCTTCAACTATCTCCTCCTTGTCGATTGCAGAACCGATAGCCTGCCTGACCCGCCTGTCACGGAAAAGGGAGCTTTCCAGATTATATCCAAGATAGGTGTAGGAAAATGACAGATACCGGTACTTATTGAAGTCCCTGCGAAACAGGTTGTTTTCCGTCTGCCTGGTATACTGTAGCGGTGTCAACCCCATCCTGTCTATTCCCTTCGCGCGAAGTTCCAGAAACATGGTGGCCATATCCGGGATAATTCGCATAATGTATCCATCGATATAAGGCCTCCCTTCAAAATAGTCCGGATTGGAGACGAGGACTATCTTCTGACCGGTCTTCCATTCCTTGAACATGTATGGCCCCGTACCTACCGGATGACGCGCAAGTGTCGTCTTTGTTATGTCCTTCCCCTCCAGCAGGTGCCTGGGAAGAACCGAAGCGCTCCAGCTCGTAAGGGCGGGGGCAAATGGTTCTCCATAGACAACACGAAAGGTATGGGGATCGATAACCTGCGCGCTCTTTACCCTGAGAAAGTCTCCCGCGTACGCGGTAGGTGTCCCGGGATCTATTGTAAGCCTGTAGGTGAACAGAACATCAGCGGCGGTAAACGGATGTCCGTCATGCCACCTGACGCTCTTTCTCAAATGAAAGGTAATCACAAGACCATCCCCGGAGATATCCCACGATTCCGCAAGATCGCCCACCACCTTCATATCCTTGTCATATTTCACAAGACCGTTGAAGATCATGCCCGCGATACTGTGAGACGCGCTGTCCGAAGAGAGTATGGGGATCAAGTTGGAGGCATCACCTATGGAACCCTCGACCATAATATCCCCATAAGCGGCACTGCCCGCGGATGATCCCCCCGCATGAGAATCGCCCGCCGGCTTGTCGCCTTCACAACCGCATAATGGTAACAGAGCGAGTATAATAAGTACCGGCATAATGCGGTTTATATGTGCCATAACAGCTTTACAAATCATATTTGTTCACATCTGATAAATTGAGATTGGAGTTGATAATAGAACGAAGTATGCTATATTACGTATAAGCCAAGAATACAAGAGGGGTGTGATTTTCGCGTGAAGAAACAAATCCTCGTTGTGGAAGATGAGCAGGTTATCGCTATGGATATCCATAACAGACTGCAGGGGATGGGGTATGGAGTTGCCGCCATTGCCTCTTCCGGGGGGGAGGCTGTCAGGAAAACGGCGGAACTGCGCCCGGACCTGGTCTTGATGGACATAACTCTGGGGAAGGGTATGGACGGCATAGAGACCGCAAACCGGATTCATGCCAAATACAACATACCGGTAATATATGTCTCCTCCAACATCGCCGAAGACATGATAGAACAGATAAAAGCGACAAACCCGTTTGGTTTTATCGTCAAGCCTTTTGAAGATAGAGAGCTGCGCATTACCATGGAAATGGCCCTCTACAGGCACAAAATGGAAGAAAAGCTGAGGCAAGATGAAGAAAAGTACCGCACCATCCTGGAAAATATTGAGGAGGCATATTTTGAGGTTGATCTTGCCGGAAATTTCACATTTTTCAATGACGCGCTGTGCAGGTTGGCCGGACTGCCAAGAAACGAACTGCTGGGGATGAACAACCTGCAATATGCCAAACCCGAAACCGCGAAGAAGATGTATGAGATATTCAACGAGGTATACCGGACGGGAAACCCCGCAAAAGCAGATGACTATGAGATTATCAGAATGGATGGAGTCGAAAAAAGCGTCGCCCTGTCCGCATCCCTTACGAAAGATTCATCCGGCAATCCCACAGGGTTTCGCGGAATTGTCAGGGATGTTACCGAACGCAAAAAGGCGGAGGAAAGACTTTCTCATCTGGCCACCCATGATTCACTCACCGGACTACCTAACCGGATATTATTTGGCGATCGTCTATCGCTTGAACTGGCCCGGGCACGGCGCAGCGGCAAAAAGCTGGCTGTAATGCTGCTCGACCTGGATCATTTCAAGGACATAAACGATACATGGGGGCATGACATGGGGGACGAGGTATTAAAGACCATCGGCAGGCGTCTCCCGGAGCTCCTGCGCAAGAGTGACTCAATCGCCCGAATGGGGGGGGATGAATTTCTGATACTGCTGCCGGAAATAGAGGAGGCGGAAGACGCTCGTATACTTGCCCTGAAGATACTGGATGCCTTCAAGAAACCTTTTGCTGTGGGTGCAAGAGAACTCTATGCAACCACCAGTATCGGTATTGCCATTTATCCTGATGATGGCACCAACCCCGACATGTTGATGAAGAAGGCCGATATGGCCATGTACAGTGTGAAGAAGCAGGGACGCAACGATTGCAGGCGGTATGCTCCAGGCATGTCTCCTGATGTTCATCGAAAAGATATATTGACAATGTAATGAATTTAAACTACAAACCCCCCCCAAACCGACTGGTGAAAGACCTGATCATCGGGACTTTCACCAGATTTAATACGCGTTCAGGAGAATAAAAGTGAATGAAGCTTTGGCCGTAACATCAACAGATATTGGAAGACATTTTCACGGAAACGTACTCGATATGATACTGGACTCAGGACCCATGGTTCAATTTGTGCTTCTATTGCTCCTTTTCTTTTCCGTGGTCTCCTGGGCGATTATCCTGATGAAATACAGGATTATTAAAAGGTCCAGAAGAGAAAACTACATGTTTCTGGACAGATATATGAAAATCAATAAATTGTCGGATGTTTTTCCCGAATCGAAAAAATTCAGATATTCTCAGATTGCGGAGGTATTCAGGGCGGGCTACACCGAACTTGTCAAGGTCGCCGGAATCAGAAAGGAAGCTTCTTCAGATGCAGATTCCGAAGCCTCATGGCCACCGGAGATTAGAGGACTGGATAACATCGAAAGGGCCATGAACAGGGCTTGCGATTCCGAAATGACAAAACTGGAAAGCTCCCTGGGATTTCTCGCTACCACGGGAAGCTCGTGTCCTTTTATAGGGCTTTTCGGAACTGTTTGGGGTATAATGAACGCTTTCAAGGGCATTGGGGTGAAGGGTTCCGCCACACTGGCGGTAGTCGCTCCTGGGATATCGGAAGCGCTGATCGCCACCGCTGCCGGTCTGGCGGCGGCTATACCCGCGGTTATTTTCTATAATTACTATACAAATCAGGTAAAAACCATGGCTGTGGAAACAGACAGTTTCTCTTCGGAATTTCTCAACATAGTAGAAAGGTATTACACAAAGAGCATCCACAAATGAGATATTCAAGAAATCGAAGAAGCGCCGCCTCGCGGCCCATATCAGATATCAATATCACGCCCCTTGTCGACGTTATACTGGTTCTGTTGATAATTTTTATGGTTACCGCCCCTATGCTGCAGATGGGGATAGACGTCAACCTTCCCCGGGTAAAAGCCAAAACCGTGGATGTCGGCGAGGAAAAGCTCATATTGACAATAAACAGCGGGGAAGAGATATTTATAAACAAATACAAGACATCCATAACAGGTTTGAAGGCCAAGCTGGAAAGCATTTTCTCCTCCAGAATAGACAGGGAAATATTCATGCGCGCAGATAAAGAGGTCCCTTACGGGTTTGTTGTTCGTGTTATGTCTGAGGTGCGAAAGGCCGGCGTAGACAAATTGGGAATGATTACAGAATCTCCAAAGGAATAGGCATGACTTTTTTATCGGAGGCGCTGGGGAGAAATCACAGCGACACCAAGGGTTTGAACAACATGGTCGTGCTCTCTTTTCTACTCCATGCCCTCATCCTTTCAATTATATTCTTTTCCCCATCTCTGCCAAGCCCCAGATGGACATTTGGGCCATCATACACCGTGGATCTGGTAAGTCTTCCTTCAAGTTCCGTGGAGATCAGATCTTCCGAGGCGATTTCCAGGGAAGTCGTCGGATTGAATCGCAGAAACAACTCAATGGTAATGAAAAAAGAAGTTGAAAAGAGCCTGGATGCCCCCGTCCGGGAAACGGAGGTCCACAGGAAAACCACATCTGGAAATGTCGATACGGCGATAGAGGGCATAAAAAAGAAGGTTGCATCGGCTGCTGAAGCTTACCATCCGGCAGCCTCTCGCGGAAATTCCGAGATGAATATGAGGATGAAGGTGTATTACTCTGTTGTCTGGTCCATGATAAAAGAAAAATGGGCTCTGCCCGAAGGTATACTGCCTGACGACAACCTTGAAGCAATCATAGAGGCGAAGATTTTAAGAAACGGCAGTGTGTCCCATCTGAGTTTCGAAAAGAATTCCGGCAACAGGTATTTTGATGAATCCGCCATAAAGGCAATCAAGAAAGCGGGGCCATTTCCTCCTCTCCCCGAATGGCTGGACGAGAGATACATTGATCTTGGAATAAGATTTTACTCATCTGAACTCTAGGGATCAGGGGTCATGGATCCACCCCGCAATTCCAGAGGAGTTCCAGAAGCTAACAACTGTTTTGGATTGTAAGAGAGATAATGCGTAAAATAACAGGTTTTCTCATTTTTTTGCTGGTTTTCTGGTGCACTTCCACGGCCTGCGGAAAGGTGTATATAGACATAAACTCTCCCGCGTTTCAAAAGTTCCCGGTGGCGATACCGGAATTCAAAAACCTGGGAAACGCAGGGGACGAAGATAATCTATCCGAATGGTTTGCGGATGAATTGTCCCGGTTCCTGAAAATTACAGGGTTCTTCAAGATAATCAACAAAGACGCCTTTCTTGAAAATCAAGACAGCTCCGGAATAACCGCTGGAGAAATCGACTTCTCCAACTGGTCCAGTATCGGCTCTGACTTCCTGGTAAAGGGAGGGTTCAGTTACGATGGCAAAAACCTTGCCGTGGAGTTTCGCCTCTTTGATGCCATTGATGGAAAACTTATTGCAGGCAAAAAATACTGGGGGAAACCGGAAGAAAAAAAGGCCATGGTTCTCAAATTTACAGACGAGATACTGATGGCACTCACCGGCGGGGCCGGCGTCTTCGATACAAAGATAGCCTTCGTCGGAAGAAAGGATAACAGCTCTGAGATATATATGATAAATTTCGATGGATCCGATCCCTTCAAGATAACCACCTTTAATTCTCTGACACTTCTACCCCATTGGTCGCCGGACGGGTCAAAGATATCCTTTACCTCGTATAAAGATGGAAACCCCGATTGCTACATCATAAACCCGGCAAGTGGAACAACAAGAAAAATATCCTCTTTCAAGGGTCTGAATCTGCCCGCCTCCTGGTCCTCTGATGGCAAGAAAATCCTGCTTGTCCTCAGCAAGGATGGAAACGAAAATATCTACATCAAACACCTCGATAGCGGCAATCTTCAGAGCCTGACAGATGACCGCGCTATAAATGTTTCTCCAGCGTGGTCACCCGACGGACGGAAGATAGCCTTCGTATCGAACCGCTCCGGATCTCCTCAGATATTTGTTATGGATTCGGAAGGAAAAACCGTAAGAAGATTGACCTTCGAGGGTTCCTACAACTCATCACCCTGCTGGTCTCCGGATGGGACCAGAATAGCTTATGAGGGATCGTCAAACGGCTACTTCCAGATATTTTCCATTGGAGAAAACGGGGACAATCTCATGCAGCTTACCTTCGAAGCGGGAGGAGGAGAATCGCCCTCCTGGTCGCCGGATGGAAGGTATCTGGCTTTTTCTTCGAAGAGAGACGGCCAGGAAAGGATATGTGTGATAAACTCCAATGGATTGAATCTGAGAGTGCTGCCCGGCATAAAGGGAGTGGAATCGTTCAAGAGCCCCTCGTGGTCCCGGCACCTAAATTTATATTGAATTTACAATCGTTTTATGTTCTAAGGGGATAGAACTATCTAAACTTTTTGAAGGAGGAGTATCCAATGAGAAAAAATTTGATTACGGTAATGCTTGTGTTTGTATGCAGTTTCTCTCTGATCTTCATCGCAGGATGTGCCAAAAAGGAAGTGGTTAAAAGCGATGTAGAATTGACACAGGCACAGCCGTCGGCAGAAGAAACTGCTCAGCAGGCTCAGGCAAAGAAGGAAGCGGCCCTGAGAGAACAGGCATTAAAGGAGCAAGCCCTGAAAGAAAAGATACTGGTGGAAGCCGCCGCATTCCAGGATATACATTTTGCATTCGATAATTATGATCTCAACCCTGAAGCCAGAGTGCTGTTGGGAGAACTCGCGGACTGGCTGTTGGAACACGGGGGTTTTGAAGTGACTATCGAGGGCCACTGCGACAACAGGGGGACGGCAGTATACAACCTGGCCCTGGGAGAAAGACGAGCAGTGACGGCTAAGGCCTACCTGGTAAATCTGGGTGTCACAGGGACAAAAGTAACCACCATAAGCTACGGTGAAGAACTGCCTGCGGATCCCAGGAATTGTGAAGAGGCTTGGACAAAAAACAGGAGAGATCACTTCATTGTATTCCCCAAAAAACAGTAATTGCAAAGGGGTGTCCTCTTGAAAAATCTCGTGATCCTTTCCCTGATCCTGATATTCACATGCACCGGGTGTGCGACAAATGAAGACCTTCGGCGGTCTGAAGGGCATCTCGGGATGAAACTGGCTACCCTTCAAAAAGATCTTTCAAAACTCCAGGAGGCTACCGGGGAAAACAGCGAATTTATAAAATCGGCAAGAAAGAGCCAGGCGGACATCGGTGCGGATGTAATAGACCTGAGGGATAGCATTCAAAAACTGCGGGGAGCGACGGAAAGCCTGAAGGCAACGGTAACAACCCTTGAATCAAAAAAGAAGCTGGAAAATCTAAACGACACTTTGGTCGATATCTCTAACAGATTGGCATACCTTGAAAGCTATCTAAGTATCGACAAGGGGAAGCCCAAAAAAGAAAATAGCGAAAAAGAGATCCCCACCCCGATTAAGAATGGGGGAGCAACGGGCAGGGAAGAGGCCTATTCCAATGCCTACATTATATTCAAAAACGGAGAATATAGTCTGGCGAAAGAAGAGTTTCGGAAGTTCCTGAAATCCTTTCCAGACACAGAATATTCAGATAATGCGCAATTCTGGATCGGGGAGTGTGACTATTTCGAGGAAAAATACGAAGAGGCAATTGTGGAATACGAAGGGGTGATCCAGAATTACCCGAAGGGGAACAAGGTCCCCAATGCCTTTTTAAAACAGGCTCTCTCTTTTTTGAAACTCGGAGATAAATCCAGCGCCAAGCTTTTGCTGCAGAGAGTTATTAAAGATTATCCGAACACAACACCCGCAAGTATAGCGAGGAAAAAACTGATCGATATCAAATAGTTTGCCTGACGTTTGGCGCGGGTTGTGCAATCGCGCCAAACGTCAGTGTCGGTCTATGAGAACAGGAACAATGCCGGAAGGCGTTCGGAGGTCAAAAGCAGCCGTGCCTTCATCGGGTGAGAGTTCTAGATCGAGATAGCGTATATTTATACTTGCCCTTCCAGGTTCTCCCACTTCCATGTCTATCCTTCCGGGATATGGCCTCCCATCAATAACAACGGGGTCCCGGAATGCCGCCCTGTAGATAACCCTGCCATCATCAATCTCTTCAATCTTTGCCAATGTATAGTCATTAGGATTTACCCAGAGTGACCTCTTCCTCTTCCCGGATCTGATATCCACACGGTACAATTCCCCTTCCACATATTCCGAAAGGTTCCCCTCCATTATTTGCGGAGGTAATCCGGAAAGTATCGAAACCATGTCACCAGGGGAAAGAAGTACCTTGAGAAACAAAGAAAGGTTTTCTTTTGTCGCTTTGCCCACATAGAACTTCCCCTCCCCGGGGAGAAACACCTTGAGAGATTCCTCGTTTGCTGAAAGGAAAAAGTCCGCCGGGCCAAAGACCGGCATCGTTTCTACGCGAAGGCAGAAAGGCATCTTCAGCAAGAGAGCTATCTTCCTTGAATATCTTCCTTCAGAAGAATTCAGCGTGATGTTAGCCGTGGCCCTTATTATATCGCCACTGGTCGTCATAGTAATCTTTCCGAGAATATCTTCAGGAACCGCTATCGGGCCTTTTGTAAACTCTGGAATATTCCCGGGAATACATCCTGAAACCATAAGGAGAACGAGACAAATCAGTATAAAACTCTTTTTATTCACCGGGTATCCTTATGTTTTTTATCTTTTCCTTCAGATCATTGTTCTCCGGGTTAAGGCCCAGCGCCCGTTTATATACCTTCAGTGCTTTCTCCATCTGACCGTCCTTTTCATAAGCATCGCCAAGGTGACCGGCAATTGTGGGATCTTCCGGTAAAAGATCCCCCGCCTTTTTCAGATAATCTATCGCCAGCTTTACTCTGCTTTGCCGGAAGTAAACCCAGCCAAGACTATCCAGAATATAACCGTTATCCGGTTTCAGACGAATGGCTTTTTTGATCAGTTCTTCGGCCTCATCAAGCCTGATGCCCCTCTCCGCATAGCTGTAACCGATGAAGTTAATCGCGTCAGCGTTATCAGGATCAAGTTTGAGCACGGCCTTCATTTCTCTTATACTCTCCTGATGTTTGTTTCCCTTGCCATACATAATGCCCAATCTGTAGTGCAAATCTATATCCTGTGGCGAGAGGGAAAGGGCTTTTTCCAAAATATCCTCTGCATCCTCGAGCCTGTCTCCTTCCTCGTAAAGGGCGGCAAGAAATCTATAAAATTCAAGACCTTTGCTGCTCTTGTCTATCTCTTTTCTGATCAGTTTTATAGCTTTTTCGGTATGGCCTTCTTCCTTCAGGATAAATCCCATCCTTATGCGGGCGGCTGTGTACAGGTCTGATTCCTCAGGTATGATCTCAAGTTCCTTCATTGCATCTGCGTACTGTCCCTTTTCTTCGTACGCGCCAGCGAGAAAATAGACTGCCCGGTAATTATCAGGCCGTGATTCAAGTGCTGTAAGAAATTCCCCGATGGCCTTATTGTATTCTTTACCACCGAAGAAATATGAAAGCCCCAGTGAAAAATGTACATCGGCAAGAGAATTGTCCAAGTCCAATATCTTCCCAAATTCTTCGGCGGCTGCATTATATTTCTTTAATTTTAATAAAATATTTCCCAGTTCAAATCTTATCTCATTGTTGGATGGATCAGTCTGGAGGAAATCTCTATAAATCTCCATGGCCTTGTCATTTTTATTCTGAGAGCTGTACAGCATTCCCAGATCTATCAATGCCGGTCTGAATGTTGGTTTTATATCCAGTGTCTTTTGGAGCCATGTCTCAGTTTCATCATAATTCTCCATTGCGGCATATGCCTTGGCAAGGTAGTAGCTACCCATAAGATTCAGGGGATCAAGCTTGAGAAGATCGCTAAGCGCCCTTATTGCGTTTTCATAATCCTTGTTTTCGCGGTAGAACAGGCTGAGAAAGAGGTACGCCTCCAGTTTTTCAGGATCTATCTCAATAACCCTGTTGTATTCATTTATGGCGTCTTCGTATCTTTTGAGATTGCCGTACAGACCGCCCAGCAGGATATGGGAATCAATATATACCGGGTCGCGCGTGACAGACTTTTCCAATAACCTGACTGCTGTATCAATCTCTCCCTTTTTTATGTAAAGTGCGGCAAGTTCATTCATGAGATAGGAAGATTCGGGTTCAAACCGAAGGGCGCTCTTATATTCACCAATAGCCCTGTCAATCTCTCCACTAAGCTCAAAGAGCACTCCGAGAGAATAGTGGTAATACCCACCATTTGGCAGAACGTCTTCCACCTGTTCCTGCGAACCGGCCTGTTTCTCATGCAGGGGATGATATACACATGCTGTTAGAACAGAGAAAAGAATTGTGATTATAATGGCGGCATTTCTTATGTTGTTTGAGGTTTTCATATTTTATTTTTGATGCAGGCGTAAAGAGTCAGTTTTCTTCGCTCAAAACCATTTTGGGGATACCGTGATCGCCTGGATTGAAATCCTTCCCTTGCAAGCAGCCTAACCCTTACTGAACCAGATCGGATAATGGCACAATGTGTATCTTCCTGTTCCGGAAGACGGGCAGTGCTTCTCTGATTGCCTGTATTGTACTTTCATGTGGATGCCCAATAATTACCATTGTTTTCCAGCTATCCTGTCTCTCGGCAATACGATTTAATATATCGAGCGTTTCTTCAAGATCACAGCCATTATCAAGAAAGATATCTCTTCCAACGTGCCGTAATCCTATTTCCCTCGCAACCTGTATTCCCTTTGAGTTTTTAGTTGTCAGGCTGTCCAGGAAAAAAAGTCCTTTTTTCTTCAGTTGATCCATAACTATCTCTACCTTCTGACCATCCTCCATAAATTTAGACCCCATATGATTATTAACACCCGATATATAGGGAATATCCATGATATCTTTTTCCAGTTGATCCACTATTTCATCCCTGTCCATATGTAAAAGAAGCGCTCCGCTACCCGGACACTTCTCGGGATAACCATATGGTTCCATGGGCAGGTGCAGGAGAACCTCTCTTCCCGCCTTGTTTGCCCTCTCGGCAACCAATACAGAACAGGAAAGATGAGGAAGAATGGAGACCGCTATTGGTGCCTCTATCTGAAGGATTTCATCCAAGACCAGTAGATCATACCCCATATCGTCAATAACAATGGCTATTCTGTTTTCCGTCTCAGCCGCAGTTTCTCTGTCTGCCTGCACCGTATTCCTGTGTTTCGCCGGTTTCTCGGATTTTACGCTTTCATGTTTAGTGCTATCCCTCGCAACAACCTTCTCAACCGAAACCTCCCTGTGCGGAACCTGTGCGGTTTCAATGCCTGCACAGCGATGCAGTAAATATCCCGCGAATACCACGGCCGCAGACAGGACAACCATGCATGTCCAGTTTCTAAAAGAGCTTCCCTTCAAATGAACAATCCTTCTCTTTGACTTTTTTAAAATATATTGTCCTGTTTTTCACCCTGATATCATACAGACACCCGACAAACTGCGCTCGAGCAAAAACCGTTCTGGTCAGTGATTTTTCATCAGCTCATATCTTCTTGAAAATATTCCAGCTCCTCAAAAGATCTATAGCGCTTTTTAACTGATTATCCTTCCTGAGATCTTCCATCTCTTTATCGGCCTTGTCGTCTCTTGCCTCCTCTTTGTCGCCTTCTATATGTCCCTTCAGATCTTTTTCCCTGAGTTGCTTGAGCTTGCCTTCATCACCGACAACAGGTTTTG
Organism: uncultured Syntrophaceae bacterium; assembly: GCA_964610735.1. Lineage (GTDB taxonomy): Bacteria > Desulfobacterota > Syntrophia > Syntrophales > UBA2210 > UBA2210. The sequence continues at coordinate 23,798 of CAZSYH010000016.1, forward strand.
CATATTCAACAACAATGTCAGGTATAATTCCCCTGGCCTGAATGGATTCTCCCGCAGGCGTATAATATCTTGCGATTGTCAGCTTGAGCGCAGAACCATCCTTCATGGGAACAATGGTCTGTACCGATCCCTTTCCAAAGGTCTGAGTGCCCAACAGTATAGCCCTTTCGTTGTCGTGAAGCGCTCCTGATACAATCTCCGCCGCGCTGGCGGTTCCACCGTTGATCAAGATAACTATGGGACATTCTGGTTCATCGCCATTATCCCCGGCTTCGTATACCCTTTCGCTGCTTTTTATTCTTCCCCTCGACGATACAATTGCCCCTGATTTGAGAAATGCATCCGACACCTTTACCGACTGGTCCAAAAGTCCACCCGGATTATTCCTTAAGTCCAGAACAAGCCCCTTCAGGGAAATATCTTCCGCATTGATCTCTTTGAGAGCTTCATCAAGTTCATCCGCGGTTGTTTCCTGAAAATTCGAAATCCTGATGTAACCTACATCTCCGGAATATGCCCTGTGCTTTACACTTTTTATCTCTATAATATCCCTTACTATGTCAAAGTCTATCGGATCAGCTTCATCCTCACGAATGATTGTTATAATTACTTTTGTCCCCTTCTTGCCACGGAGCCTGTGCACTGCGTCCATTATAGTGAACTCTTTTGTTGTCTTACCGTCTATCCTGATTATCTTGTCACCTGCCTTGACGCCGGCTGTAAATGCCGGTTTGTCCTCTATAGGAGAGACCACGGTAATCATATCATCCTGCATGGTTATGACAATGCCCAGACCACTGAAGGCACCTTCTGTGTCAACCTTAAGATCATTATACTGTTCAGCAGTCATAAAAGCACTGTGAGGATCCAGTGATTTTATCATTCCATTTATGGCCCCATGAATAACAACCTTTGGATCAATCTCCTCCACATAGTTCTTCTCCACCATATTAAGCACTTCGTTGAACAGCTTCAGATTTTTGTACGTTTCATTATCTGTCGCAAAAGCGGCCCTGTGACCCACTAATGAAATTAATATAGTGAAAGCCAGGAGCGTTGACAAAAAAAGACTTTTCTTTTTATTGAAATTCATTCTTATCTAAACCTCCAATGTATTATATACTTCGAGAGAGGGTAACTACACCTTCTATCAACAGTTTTCCATAAATTTCTGATTCTGACACAGTTTGTAAGCGAAGACATCCGATTCCGGAATAAATCTCTGGATTTCAGATCAGCAGCTTTCGTACCACTTCTTTTTCCGCGGGCAATATATCAAAATGGCTTACCCTGCCTCCCGTGCGGCATTCCACAGGGGTCCCTACATCACCGGGCGCATCACTGTAAAGGACACATATACCGGCGGCTAATTGCAAATTCTCCTTTTTGCACCCATAAGGCACCAGCACCGTGGGACCGGGGAAGTCTCTGACCTCGATCATCGTATCATGATCTCGCGACAGACCTCTGATAGCCGCATTCTCTATCTTTTCCCGACCTACAATTATCTTGGTCTTATCATTAAGACGCAAGTGCCTTCCAACCTTGAGGAGTTCCAAATCTCTGATCTCCAGATCGCTATCGTGCGCGAAGAGGTCTCTCAGTCTCTTTGCAAATCCTAGATCCGTAAGAAGACACCCTCCGGCCGGCTTTGAGTAGCTCGTCAGCTGGTATCGACCCGCCAGCTCCATCTGACGTTTTCTGCTCCTTCCCTGGATATCCAGCAGTCTCTGCCTGTCGATCTTACCCTCCATCTCAGGTTTCGTCTCCGGCAAAAGTCCAGCGCTCAATGGCCGAACGATGTATTCCTGATAACCCGACCTCTTTGCCACAACATGGAGAGATTGTTTTCCCTGAGACATGGGACGCTGTCCCAACACCTCACCGGTAAAAATGAAATCGGCGTTTTCCGATTCCATTTTCTCCCCGGCCTTCTTGAGCATCAGTATGTGGCAGTCTATGCAGGGGTTCATATTTCTGCCATACCCATACTTCGGAGCCCTGAGCATAACGAGGTGTTCCCTCGTAATGTCCACCACGGACAAGGGAAGACCGATTTCCTTACAGGCCTCCAGGGCCCTGTCGGCACTAAAAAAAGGTGTTTCAAAGGCAACACATTGAACTTCAATCCCCTGTTCCTGCACAATCTTTACAGCAAGTATGCCGTCAAGGCCGCCTGATATCAGGGCTATTCCTTTTACTTTCAATATCTTACCAGCGTCACTTTATATTCTTTATTAAGCAGTCCACAGATCTCTCTGTCGACATCATAATCTACCAGATACAATATTTCGCTATCTCCCAGCCGCAAAGCGGGAAGGGATATATAACCACTTTCTTTCCCGTTATGTCCTGAGAATGGGAACTTGAAATCGTTGTTTAAACAGGGAATCTTTATGGCGCTCATAATATTCTCAATGACTTTTTCCCGGCTCTCCCCCCCCGATATGAAGACAACCCTGTCACCTCTCTTCTGCAGGATATTCATGACCTGATCGCGGACACTGTTTGAGGTTATAATTATGCGCCCATTCTCGGTATTCAGCAACAGATCCGCCTTCATAGACAGTGCCAACCCATCTCCGACTAATATACTAATCCCGGCATCTTTCACCGGAGAATATCCCAGCATCTCAAGCAGCGACTTCGCCAGTTCCATATTGCTGCCGGAATCCAGAACCTGTGCAGGACAAAACTGATATACCTCATCATCAGCTGCTATACCGAGACCATCCATTATTTCAATTATCTCAAGACCATTTTTATCCGCATAATCCCTTACAGGAAGCGGCACCAACTGAGAAGACTTGCTGACAAAATTAAACGCGTAACTGCCTGTCCCTTTGAATCGCGGTTTTTTCGACACAAGCCATTCGACAGAGACCTTGACTGTGGGAGTATTGCCAACATTTTCGTACCGGTTGACCTTTCTGGCCTCATATACTCCGGTAGCATCTATTATTCTTTCCAGTATAGAGGATATTCCTTCACCCTCTTGCACACTGATCACGCGGTAGTTTTCCCACGTTGATTCTACAACTCTTTTCAGATCCGCGGGTATCCGGTTCGACAGATCCAGCAGGATTATGTTGCCATCATTGATCTCTATAACAGGAACCCTGGAGCAATCGATCTTCACTTCACCGGAAGGAGGCACAGGAATACAGTAACTTCCATCTGTTATTACCACGCCATACATCCTTCCTACGATATGACTTATAACCGGCAGTATCTTATATTCAGGTATGGCAATAACATCCCTGCTTACGTCAGGTAACGGCGCCATCTCCTCGCTTACTTCAGGTAACGGCGCCAGTTCCTCGACTGTACGGGGGAAAAGCAAAGTCTGCCCGGGATATATTCTGTCTAAATTCCTGATCTTAGGGTTGAGATGCCTTACGCGTTCCAATATTCTGTAAATTTTCCCGTGAGAGGCACTAAGCTCTCTGTGGATGATACCTGAAACATGGTCTCCCCTCTTTACAACATATTTCAGGATGATATCTTTTCTTTTCTCATCGGAAAGTACACCGGAGGCCTGATTCGTGGTACCAGTGGCACTCATTGTTTCTGAAGATCTTTTTCTTGGGAGGAGTAACTTCTGCCCGGGATATATCACACTCATATCAATCAGTTCAGGGTTAAATCGTTTCACGAGTTTCAGTATTCTGTAAGCCTCTTCCTTTGAAACATCATATTTGTTCTGGATTATGTTAAGAAGCCATTCATTCTTTTTCACAACATAAGTGTCGGTCTGGTGCTTGGAGACACCTACCCTCTTTAATGAAATATAGGCAGTATCTTCTCTGGAAAACACAGCCGGCGGATAAGTCAAAATAAGAAAAAATATGACGATGAGGAAACAACTCTGTAGATTCCGCCTGCTCATTGGAATTCTCCTTTAAATATGGCAGTTTTTATATATGCATACCACACAAAAGTCAAATCGTGAAATGCACAAGAGAACCTTCAAACCCGGCTGGTTAGTTTGACACTCTCTAAAACTTCATATAAAGAGATGCTCTGTCATCCTCGCCATGATGGATTTACCCGGACTCAAAAATACGGAGCTGACAATGAATAAAATAAAATTTGGCCGCCTTACCTTCATACCGGGGCTGAACGGGGGAAGATACCCCTTCTGCAATTCTCTCTGTATTGATGACAGAGAAAAGGTAGTTATAGATCCCGGTTCCGGCGAGAAATTGCTAAAGGAGCTCGACATGGGAAAGGGGATTGACATCATCGTAAATTCGCACTATCATGAAGATCACACCTCTTTTAATTACCTCTTTCCTGAAGCGAAACTTTATGTACCCAGAGACGAGGCACCCTGCTTTAAATCCATGGAGAATCTTCTCTATTTCTATGGACTCCTGGGAACAAATCTGGAACACACGTGGCGCGGTCTTCTCGTCAATCATTTTCACTACAGGGAACGTATCCCCGACCTTGAATTCAGAGATGGAGATATGTTGAATTTCGGCGACACAGCCCTTCAGGTAATTCATACACCCGGTCATACCATAGGGCACTCAAGCTTTTTCTTCCCGGAGGAGGAGGTGCTCTTTCTGGGAGACCTGGATATGACAGCCTTTGGTCCCTGGTATGGTGACAGGGTATCCGATATAGATCAGACCATAGTCTCTCTTCACAAATTGTTAACAATTCCCGCAAGGATATTCATTACCTCCCACGAGGCCGGCATCATAGAAGGGGATATCACAAAACGGGTGGAAGACTATCTTGGAATAATAAATCGGAGGGAAGACACCTTATTGAATTTTCTCGAAAAGCCAAGGACACTGGATGAAATCGTCAATCAATGGATTATCTATAAAAAACCGCGGGAACCGAGGGATTTTTTTGAATTAGGCGAGCAAGTGATGATTAAAAAACACCTGAGACGCCTGATAAAAAAGAAAATCGTAAACACAAAAGAAAACAAGTATCATCTATTGTAGCCTCAGCCCCTGTTGCAACTGGAATTCAAATGATATATAGTTCGCCGTGATTAACAATCCTTTGAAACAAGGAGAGGGTTCAATATGGTTGATCCTGAGTTTTTGAAAGAATTTCAAAAGAAGGTTGAAAAAAAGGTGAGAGAGAATGAGATATCCGTGGTCCAGTACTGGCATGAACGGCTCAGCAGACTGGTGTCGATGAAACCTGACGGAATTGCATCCATCCAGTTAGAGATAAGAAAGGTCTACGATATGATGGAAAACAGGATCAAGACACTCAAGAAGGATTAACATGAAGAATATAGCAAATTTTCTGTTCGAAGCGGGAATGCTGCAAAAAACGCCGAGATCGGGCTTTCAATTTCTGGGATCCGGCTGCGAATCCGTAGCGGAACACGTACTTCGAACGATCTTCATCGGCTATACCTTGTGTAAACTGGAGCCTGAAGCGGATGAATCAAGGGTTTTTAAATTATGCCTGGTTCACGATCTGCCGGAGACAAGAACCGGCGACATGAACTACGTTAATAAAAAATATGTAGATGTAGATGAAAAGAAAGCGGTTGATGAACTTGCGAAAACCCTCTTCTTTGGAGAAGAAATACGATGCGCCATAAATGAATTCAACGAAAAAAAGACCAGAGAGTCTCTTTTGGCGCACGACGCCGACCAGCTGGCACTGATCCTTCAACTGAAGGAATATGGGGACCTTGGCAACAAGTACAGCAAAGATTGGATAGGATTTGCCTTAAAAAGACTCTGCACAGAAACCGCGAAAAAGCTGGCAGTGGCTATAACCGAAACTGATTCGTCCGAGTGGTGGTTCAAGGATAAAAGTGACTGGTGGGTAAATGCAAATAACAACAAGTAGGGGCTATCTTATGAAGAACAAAACATTTAAGTACTCTATTCTCCTGTCAGTGATAATCTGCATGATATTTCTGTCAGGTTGCGCCACTAGTCGTCAAGACAGAGAAAAGGCGGCCTCCCATGTTACAATCGGCCTCGCACATCTTGAGTCCAGACATTTCTCCCCGGCTCTGAGGGAGTTTCTCGCAGCGCAGCGTCTTTCCCCGGATGATGCGGAAATACGCTACTATACCGGCCTTTCGTATTACGGGAGCGGGATGAGGGAGGAAGCAAAGAGGGAGTTCCAGAAAACGCTGTCTATAAAACCGGATTATTCGGAAGCAAACAACTATATGGGAATCATATACCTGGAAGAAGGGCTTTATGACAAGGCAATAGAAAAATTTGATCTGGCCTTTTCCAATGTGTTCTATGAAACCCCGGCTAAGGCACTGAACAATCTCGGCTGGGCATACTACCAGAAGAAAGATTACAGGACCGCTCTCATAAAATATGAAACGGCACTCAAGAGAGAACCAGACACGATGACACTTCTGCTTATCCAGAAAAACATGGGAATTGCGTATCTTGCTGAGAGTAACATCGACAAGGCAATATACCACCTGAAAAAGGCCATCGATATGGCGCCCGGTATGATCGAATCACGATACTGGCTGGGAATAAGCTATCTCGAAAGGGGAGACAGAGAAAAGGCAGTCGCGGAGTTGAGATCCGTTGCTGAATCCAACCCGGAATCAGTGTTCGGATTAAAAGCAAAGGAAAAACTGGACTATATCTCACCGTAAATCTGTGTTATGGCAAAATTCCAATTCGTAGAAGTATGTTATGAATCGTCGCAATTGAAATTGTTGTTTCCATGTTATCCCGATCCGGACAAGGTATCAACAATTCTGAATATTTGACGGCTTTTTGTTTTCTTGTCTTGACAGGGCGCACATTTTACCTTAGATTTGGCGCACTTTTCAACAAAGGAATAGACGCATTATGGGATCCAAGAAAAAGACAAAATCCAAACAGATAAAGGCAAAACATAAAAAGAAGAACACCAGGATATTTTATCTCTTATTAATTACCCTGATTGGCGTTGGATTTCTTGTCTTCTTCTTTCTCTCGATGTTCGATTATATATATCCCCCTGCCGACGGCAAGAGAGTCTCTATGGCAAAGGAAGAAAAACAGGTGGTAAAGCTGTATTTTTCTGATCCCAACGAACGATTCCTCATTTCGGAAGACAGGTACATCACAAAGAGAAAATCCATCAACGATAATGTCAGAGAACTGGTAGTTGCGCTGATTGGCGGACCTAACACCGATCTGGTAGAGACCTTCCCGAGGGAAACAGATCTCAGAAAAGTCAATGTAAAGAATGGAATAGCTTATATAGATTTCGGTAGGAACCTGATTGACCTTCATCCCGGAGGAAGCGCCAGTGAGATGATGACCATATACTCACTGACCAATACCATTACCATTAATATTCCGTCCGTTAAGAAGGTAAAACTGTTGGTAGAGGGCAAGGACTTGGAAACGATAAAGGGTCACATAGACACAACCGGGCCTTTCGAGGTAAACAGAGAGTTAATAGCAGGGAATCATTCTTAAAGACGCAATAATATGGCCGCCTCAAGACTTTCAAAAATAAGAAATATAGGGATAGTTGCCCATATCGACGCGGGAAAGACAACCGTAACGGAGAGGATTCTCTACTACACCGGCGAGACATACAAGCTGGGCGAAGTGCATAACGGTGAGGCGGTTATGGACTGGATGGCACAGGAGCAGGAAAGGGGTATAACCATTACCTCCGCGGTCACTACCTGCCACTGGAAAGACAATGAGATACATATAATCGACACCCCCGGACATGTAGACTTCACCATAGAGGTTGAACGATCTCTCAGGGTACTGGACGGAGTGCTGGCAGTATTTTGCGCCGTCGGAGGAGTGGAACCACAATCGGAGACAGTGTGGCACCAGGCGGACAAATATGGCGTCCCCAAAATAGCATTCATCAACAAGATGGACAGGGTCGGCGCGAATTATTACGGCACGATAGACATGATGGGGAAAAGGTTCAATTCCATACCCCTTCCGATTCAGATACCTTATATGAAAAATGAAACATTTCATGGAGTGATTGATCTTATCGGACAAAAGATGATCGCATGGGATGAGGACAGTCTGGGGTTGTTATATGACATTTCTGATATCCCTTCCAATATGCTCCCCGAGACAGAAAAATACCGCGAGAGACTCATCGAAACACTCGCGGAGATCGATGACGTCATCGCCGAAAAATATCTGGAGGGAAAAGAGATTACCGAAAAGGAGATCATTGCATCGATCAGAAACGCCACACTCCTACTAAAAGTAGTACCTGTAATGTGCGGCACGGCCCTGCGGAATAAGGGGATTCAACTAATCCTTGATTCCATCTCCAATTTCCTGCCATCCCCTGAAGACACACCACCCGTTGAAGGAATCAATCCTGAAACTAAAGTTATTGAAAAGCGTCGCAGCAATGTAAAGGACCCTCTCGCGGCACTCGCATTCAAGGTCATGCTGGATGAAGGAAGAAAAATCACCTATATAAGAATCTATTCCGGCAAAATAAAGGCTGGGGAGGATATATATAACGCAAGCAAGGGGAAAAAAGAGAAGGTCTCCAGACTCCTGAAAATGCACTCAAATAAGAGAGAACGCGTTGCCGAAGCCGAAGCTGGAGACATAATAGCAGTAATAGGTCTGAAAGATACCTCCACCGGGGATACCATATGCGATGAATCCGATCCGATTATTCTGGAACTGATAGAATTCTACGAACCGGTAATCAGCCAGGCAATTGAGGCCAAAACACCGGGAGATCAGGAAAGGCTCTCATCCGCCCTTGCAAAACTGGCAAGCGAAGACCCCACTCTCAAGATTAAATATGACGACGAAACGGCACAGACTATCATCTCCGGAATGGGTGAACTCCATCTTGAAATAATCATCGACAGGCTTATAAGAGAGTTCCACACCAATGTGAATATAGGTAAGCCCAAGGTCGTCTACAGAGAAACCATAGAAGAAGAAACAGATGCCGAAGAGATATTCGACAGGAAGCTTGGTGACAGGAAACACTTTGGTCATGTTGCCTTACATCTGGAACCCAACAAACGGGGAGGGGGACTGAAATTAATTGACGAGATCAAAGATGAAGTGATCCCGGAAGAGTTTCACGCCACTATAGAAAAAGGTATTCGTGATGCCGCTCTCAGCGGTGTTGTGTCAGGCTACCCGGTTGTTGATGTCATTGTAAAAATCACCGGGGGTTCTTTCAGGGAAACAGACTCAACGAGCTTAGGCTACGAAATAGCCGCTTCTACAGCCTTCTCAAACGGGTGCTCGCACGCAAAGCCCGTTTTGCTGGAACCCATAGTCACGGTGGATATAATAACACCGGGTGAATTCATGGGCGAAGTTATCGGAAATATCAACTCGAGGAAAGGGGAAGTGAAAAGCATAACCCACAAAGATCCCGTCAGCAAAATAAAAGCTCGCGTTCCCTTGAAACAGATGTTCGGATATTCGACAGACCTGCGTTCAGTCACCCAGGGAAGGGGAACCTTTTCAATGCAGTTCTTGAGATATGATAAAGCATAAATATTCCGAGGCAGTCTTATGAGTTCTGATTTCTTTTACTCCACCGGACGCATCCTTAGATGTTTTTACCGCATAAGCTCCCTGATCACAACTCCGCTCCAGAATGACGAAATCCTTCAGAAAATCTTAGATGAAACGGTAGATACAATGGGGTTTCACATGGGGATAATATGTCTGTTAGATGAAAAGAAAGAGAAACTGGTCACTAAAGCAGTTAAAAATTACAATCCAGGGGAAACTAAAATAGCATTCTCGGAAAGTCTGAACCTGGAAAAGCACGACTGTATCATGACAAAAGTTGCAAAAACCGGCACCTATATCGTCCTTGACAATTCGGAAACAGATCCCAGAATTACTCACACAGACCTCAAGATAACAAACCGTTACAGTGTAGGGAATAATTCTTACTCGGCCTTTTGCGGTCCACTCAAGATAAAAGGCGATATTATCGGCATCATAGCCGTGTGGTACGAGAAGAAAACCAAATTTTCACCGGAAATAGTAAATACCCTGCTTGCCTTTGCAAATCAAGCAAGCATAGTAATACATAATTTGAGATTATTTGAAGACAATTTTAAGAAAATCGAGAGACTGCGGGTATTACAGAAAGCCGTATCCCAGCTGAATTCAAGTTACGCTTTGGATAAGATACACAAAACAGTTATAAACAATGCCCTCAGTATAGGAAACGCGGACAGGGCGTTGCTGTGCTTTCTGGATACAGAAAAAGACAAATGCCTGATAAGCACCGGGGAACAGATATTTCTGGATGAAAAGAACATATATTACAAGAAGATAGGACAAAGCATCATCAAGAAGGCCCTTGATACCGAAACTATCATAGTTCAAACTTCTCTTCAAAATACAGATACAACGCCCATATTTAAAGGTTATTCTTCGGAGATAGCTTTTCCACTGAGGATAAAGGATAAATTTATTGGTGTACTCTACCTTGGTAAAAAACACGGAGATTACTCTACAGGTCAGAAAGGCTCTCTGGATATATTAATCACAAATGCCACCGTTTCATATGATAACGCAATTATGCATTCTCAGCTTTCCCTCGAAACAAAATCTTTAAAAACAGAAGTTGAAATACTCAAGGAAAAGGAAAATGAGTTGCTGGGTTTTCATAATATCATAGGAAATTCCAAGAAGATGGTAGACATATTTCACATGATAAGCGATGTGGCCGGGCATAATACGAATGTGCTCATACAAGGTGAAAGCGGTACCGGAAAAGAATTGATAGCCAGGGCGATTCACAGGCAAAGCGCCAGAAAGTCAAAGCGCTTTGTGGAGATAAATTGTGCGGCGATACCGGGAACTCTACTGGAAAGTGAACTATTCGGTTACGAGGCCGGCGCTTTCACCGATGCCAGAAAGAGAAAAGTGGGCCTTCTTGAACACGCAAACGAAGGAACGTTTTTCTTGGACGAGATAGGCGAAATGAGTCCTTCGATACAGGCAAAGTTTCTCAAAATGCTCGAAGACAACCATGTCCGCCGGCTTGGAGGCATACAGGATATCCCTATCGATGTCCGATTTCTATTTTCCACAAACAGAGATCTGTGGCATATGGTAAATGAAGGTACCTTCCGGGAAGATCTTTTCTACAGGATAAACATTGTTCCGATTATCATACCCCCACTTAAAGAAAGAATCGAAGATATAATGCCACTTGCATATCACTACATTGGAGAGTTCAACACAAAATTGAACAAAAGCGTGAAAGGTTTCACAACCGGCGCGGAGAAAATTCTAAAAAGATACCCATGGCCTGGAAATGTTCGAGAACTGAGAAACATTATCGAAAGGATTATGATATTTCAGAGTATAAGCACCCTTATCACATCTGATAATATTCCCCCGGAGATCAAGCTCACGGTGCCCCAAGCATCGGAAATACATACCAGCGAATTATCTTCTCTGAGTTTATCTCAACCGATAGACTACAGAAACACGATAGATGAATTGACAAACAAAATCAAAAAAGAGATCCTTGAAAACGCGCTCCAAGTCAATCGCGGCAATAAGGCAATAGCCGCAAGACAACTTGGTATCTCACGCTATACCCTCATGCGCGAACTAAAGAAATTGGAAAACAATCTTTTAAATAATACCACCCAATAAAAGTGCGCTATACGCACGATGCGTTCCATATTCGCACAGCCTTGTGCGTTCTCGGCACTTGCAGCAGCTCTGCAGTCGAGATTCAGTGCGGAGATAGCACGCTTCATGAGGATTTTTGCTTCAAATAACAATATAATTCTTACACCCATTATTGCGCAGCGTTCAATCTATCTCAGCCCAATTTCATAACTAGCTTAATTTCCTAAACAATTCAAACTCACGAATTTCGTCTTGCTGATTCCGATTTGGCATTGTTTTTGCTCGTATATACAGCGAGCTGTTTAAGGGGTTTCTGTACGGGGGAAAACAAAAATATTTATAATCAAAGCAAAGGAAGGAGAACGAAAATGATAGAATATCCTAAATACAAGAAGGTTCTTTTTTGTACAGATTTATCTGAAAATGCAGATTTTGCCTTTGGGTACGCTTTTGGTGTTGCCAAAAGAGACGAAGGTCTCCTCTACATCTTACATGTGAAAACTGACATTGCAGATCAATCACTTATTGAGGGTACAGTGGAAGGATCGTATCCGGAGATGGCGGAAGCCATAAAAGAAGCCGCTCAAATAGAGCTGGATAATCAGCTTCAAGAGCGCTATGCAAAAAAGATAAAGAGCACTCCGTTTGAGATTGTTACAAAATCCGGCAGGGCATATCAGGAAATTGTCGAGTTTGCAGAAGAGAAGGGTGTGGACATTATTATTATAGGCACTCACGGAAGGACAGGGTTAAACCACACCTTCTTCGGGAGTGTTGCCGAGATGGTCATCCGACACAGCGCGGTTCCTGTTTTTATAATTCCCTGTGAGAAAAAAACGTGGCCCGTTAGGTCGGATGGAAAACTTTTCGACAAAATATCTACCCCTATGTAGACTTGTCGCCGGAGATGTGTAAGTTGGGTATACAAGATTCCTCCGTAGGAATAAGCAGATGAAAAAGTGCCTCCCTGAATGGCATCTCCCATCGGGGAGGCACGCAAAACGTGATTGCATGTTTTTTACATATGCAATTAATCATTAATTATAGAGCAGGTTTAATCGAAATCTTATGTATTTAAAAGCGAAGAAAAATAAATCAATACATACCATTGAAAATAGCCGGGCAGTCTCCACGGAATCAGAGAAAGATCGGCAGAAAAAGGTTATTTTAACGCCATCGGCCAACAGCGAAGATGAAGACACCGTAGAAAAGAAACCAAAAGATGGCAGCTTGAGCGAAAAATTTTTCCTCCCTGATT
>CAZSYH010000017.1:0-36036 GCA_964610735.1 uncultured Syntrophaceae bacterium
CCAAGACCGGCTCAACCGACTCGACAACCTCTGAAACGGCCTGAAGAAACTCCGGTTCCCCAGGATTGTTGGCCTCACACATCTTCATAAAATCTGACATAACTAAATACCCCTTTCTTTTATTTTTTACCTTCTTGAATTGAAGCGTGGAAAGGAATTTCGATAACCCTACTCCAATCATAACAAAATTTCCAAGACGCCTTCACGCTGGCAACAACAAACAACTGAAACATCTCAACGCAAAAGATATACCAAAATAGAAACATTAAAAATAATTAGCAATAACAAGTTGTTGCGCCCTACCGAAAGGCAGTCTCAGAATGGTGAGTCATATTCAAATCAAACACCGGAAAAAGCGTAGCAGATATCACCAATTACGATCTGATGCAAACAAGAATCACCATTATAAATATGATAATCCAATGAACACGGCGGATAACACACCCTTATGAACCATTATTGCATCACACTATATGACATGCCGTGCTTCTTCATTTTGCGTACTACTGTAGACTGACTTATTCTAAGATAGGTCGCTATTTCCCTGCTTGATTTACATTTCTTTATGGCATCTCTCAGGACTTCCTTTTCGCGGATACAGATTTGGCTGGTCAGATTCGGGGGGCTGTCTTCATGGTCCGTTTTGATTGTCTTCCCCTTGGCGTGTCTGAGCCTGTCCGCGATAAAAGCGTCCAAGGTATTATCTTCACACATCACTACAGCTTGTTTGAATAAGTTGTCCAATTCTCTCACGTTCCCCGGAAAAGGATATGAAACAAGGATATTAAATGCCCGTGAAGTTATTTGCTTCCCTGCATTAAAGGATTTATTGTACTTTTTAAGAAAATATCCAGCCAATCCCAATACATCTTCGGGTCTTTCCCTGAGCGGTGGTATATGAAGCACAAATGCATTCAAACGAAAAAAGAGATCTTCACGAAACTGTTTTGCTGAGCATAACTCTTCCAGACTCCTGTTCGTAGCCGCCAGTATGGTACAATCAATTTTTCTGGATTTTGTGCCCCCCAAACGGATAATCTCTTTGTCATCAAGATACTTCAGGAGCTTGGCCTGGAGCGGAAGAGGAAGATCTCCCATCTCATCCAGAAAAAGTGTTCCCTCGTGGGCCAGTTCAAAGAGCCCGATCTTACCATGCTCGCGTGCACCGGTAAACGCTCCCTTTTCATAACCGAACAACTCGGCCTCCAAGAGGCTTTCGGGTAGAGCGGCGCAGTTTATCTGAACAAATGGATTATTCCGGCGTTTACTGTTCTTGTGGATAAGTTTTGCCAGAAGTCCTTTGCCCGTCCCGGATTCCCCCAGGATAAGTATGTTGGACACATTCAGATGAGCTAGTTTCAGAGCGGTACGGAGTATGTTCCTTGTCTCTCTGCTTTCCGCAATAATATCTTGATCCTTCAATTCCGATATGCTCAGTTCGGCAAGCTTATCCTTGTATTTCTCCGTTGCCATACGCGTTTCTTCCAATTGATCCCGCATGGCATTCAGCTGTGTCATGTCACGCTCAGTAACGATCACCAGCGAAATATTACCCTTCTCATCAAATGTTGGAGTTCCCGTAACCATGAGAAAACGTTTTTTCTTTGTCATATACTGGACAATGGCAACTTCTCGTCCCGCCCTGATCGTTTCCAGGGTAGCGGAACGGTCAAATATACCCTTCTCGGCAGCACAGGTAATATTCCTGCCGATAAAGTCATCCGCTTTAATTCCATTGAATTCTTCAGATGCCCCGTTAATGGACAGGATCGTGCCGCTGCCGTCACATATCCAGATCCCGTCGGTAGAGGTATTAAGAATCGCATCCAGTTGCCTGTCGCGACTCTTGTAGAATTCCAGATCATGAAGAATATGTTTGAATTCCTGCATGCCCAAGAGACCGTAATCAAAATTGTCTTTACTTTTCAAGTTTTCACTCATCGCACCACACCATCCTTCGGGATTAACGGGAGAATATCTCAAAATTTCGCAGAAACTCTTTCGACAGGGAAAAGCAGCCTCCATAAAAAAGGCGGTTCCACCTGTTGTTGTGAAACCGCCTTCTACTAATCATCAAACAGCAGGATCTTCTGAACTACACCCTGTGCCACAACAAGCCACCAACATTGACCAGTAATCGACAATGGACCATCCGCCTTCCTACCATACAAACTCAGAGCATGTATGCCGCACCAGCCCTTCTATCCTGGATTCACAGTGTGCGGTTTCCAGTCATAAATCCGTCAGATGCCCAGATATGCCTCTCTGATCTTGGGATTCCCCAGAAGCTCCTTTCCCGTTCCCTCCTGAACAATCCGACCATTTTCAAGTACATATCCCCTTTCACTCAGACTAAGAGAATTCTGAACATCCTGCTCTACCAGCAGTACGGTTGTTCCCTGATCGGCAATTTTTCTGATCGTTTCAAATATTTCATGAATCAGAACCGGCGCCAGGCCGAGCGAAGGTTCATCGAGCATCAGGAGTTTCGGCCTTGCCATCATGCCACGACCTATCGCAACCATCTGCTGTTCACCGCCACTGAGGGTTACGGCCTGCTGCTGCTCACGCTCCTGGAGCCGCGGCAATAATTTATAAACCTCTTTTAAACTCTCTGCCGTCCTGTCATACGCCCTCGGATTAAATGCACCCACTTCAAGGTTTTCCTTTGTTGTCATAAAACCAAAGAGTTTTCTCCCTTCTGGAACATGAATAACGCCTTCGTTGACAATCTTTTCAGGACGAAGATTCTGTATTGGCTTTCCCTCAAATAATATCTCACCTTGCGTGGCCTTCATCAACCCCGATATGCATCTGAGGATTGTTGATTTACCTGCGCCGTTGGCGCCTATTATACTGATAATTTCACCCTTATTGATGTGCATGGAAACATCGTAAACAACTTGGACATCTCCATAGAAACAATCGATGTTCTTGATATCAAGTAGCGACATAACTTTCTCCCAGGTATGCTTTTATGACTTTATCATTTGTGGACACCTCCTCCGGTGTCCCCTCGGCAATTTTTTTACCAAAGTGAATGACTGCAATCCGGTCGGAAACCGACATAATCGCACGCATAATATGCTCAATCACAAAGATGGTTACACCTCCGTCCCTGATACCGCGAATGATCTCGAGCACCTCGTCAACCTCATTCGGCCTGAGGCCGGCCATACATTCATCCAGAAGCAACATTTCCGGATCCGTGGCCATTGCGCGCGCCAGTTCAAGGCGTTTTCTGTCCGCGATGGTCAGATTCTTGGCCAGAGTATCCTTCTCGTCTGCAAGTTTTAACCTCTCGAGAACATCAAGCGCCATATCCCTGACCTCCGCGGGATTGGTGGACCTGATATACGCGCCCACCATTGTATTGTAGAGCACGGTTTTCATCTTAAAGGGTTTGACCAGCTGAAATGTTCGGGCAATCCTTTTTTTGCAGATATCCCACGGTTTCATTCCCGTAATTTCATCACCCCTGAAACTGACCTGTCCGTAGGTAGGAGCGTAAACACCAGCCACACAGTTAAAAAGTGTTGACTTGCCGGCGCCGTTCGGACCGATAAGACCGAATATCTGATTTTTTTCGATTGAAAGATCAAATTGATCAACAGCCTTCAGGCCACCAAAGTGTTTCGACACATTTTTTATCTCAAGTTCCGCCATTACGACTTCACCTCCTTCTCTACGACATTACCGGTCATCTTATTAAGAAACCAGTCATAGAATCTACTCAACGGTGCCTGTAATCCTCTGGGTTGATAGAGCATTACGAGTATCAGAACGACACCATAGATAACCAGGTGAAGACCGGGCAGCATGCTGCTGAAATAGATGCGTGAGAAATCAGTCACCGGCCTCAGAAGTAATGCCCCTATTACCGGCCCCGCCAGTGTTCCGCGTCCACCAATCAACGAGATAAAGGCTATTTCAAAGGAAAGATCCAATCCCAGTAGACCCTTGGGATAGAAATAGAGCATAAGTTGCGCGTAGAAGGTTCCCGCCAAAGCCGTCATAAAGCAGCTTATGCCCATGGCGATAACCTTATATCTGGCAACGTTTACACCGAGCGACTGGGCTGCTTCCGGTTCCTCGCCGCCGGCATTCAGATAGTATCCGATCCTTATCCGCGACATGTACCACGTCACAAAAAGCGCGATACAGAGCATGATAAGGATAATATAATAATAGGGAACCTTGCTCATAAACTGAAAGTTTGTAAAGGATTCCTGAAGAGGAATACAGATCCCTCGAGGCCCGTTCAAGACGAAAGGACCCAACTTGTCAGTATTTTCAACAAACACTCTCACACCTTCACCGAATGCCATGGTCGAGAGTGCAAAATAGGCTCCTCTCATTTTCAGCGTAGGAATTCCAATAATAATTCCGACTATTGCAGCAAGTATTCCACCAGCAACCATCCCGATCCACGGACTCAAACCATAATGGATGGCCAGCACTGTCGATGTGTAGGCACCGATTCCTATATACGCCGAGTGTCCCAGAGGCAAGACCCCGGCCCATCCGCCGACCATATTCCAGGATGTGGTGATATACGCATACCAGAATAGCAGTATCACAATCTGGAGGTACGCCGGGCTGCTCATCCACAGCGGCAGTGTAAACACGCCGACTATCAGGACAATCTTGAGTATTTTGTCCAATGTTTCTTTTGTCATCTTTATTTGTCTCCTTTCCTACCAGTCCTTCTTTTCTCCAAAAAGCCCTGACGGCATGACGAAGAGGACCGCCAAGAATACCGCGTACACGATTAATTCAGTCCATGTAGATGTCATAAACTGGGCTCCTACGGATTCAATCAGACCGACAACTAAGCCTCCTATCAAGGCGCCTGGGATGCTTCCCAAACCTCCCAGAACCACGATGATAAAACACTTCACGTCAAAAATGACCCCTACCGTGGGAAATACGTAATAGAATGGAATAAGGACACATCCCACCACGCCCATGATGGCTGTTCCAATACCGAAGGCTATATTGTACATCCGGTACTGATTGATGCCCATGAGACTCGCCGCCTCACGGTCCAGGCTCGCCGCGCGAATCGATTTGCCCAGTTTTGTTGACTTAAAAAACCAGACAAGCGCCACAGAGACAATTATTGTCGCGATTAAACCGTAAAGTTTAGGAGTGGAAACAATGATTTGGCCAAGTTCAAAGGCCTTTCCCGAGATAGATGTTTGAACAACTCTGTACTCCGCCCCGAATATCATCAAGGTTATATTGTCAAGGATATACCATACGCCCGACGTGACGACAATGATCTCCGTTGGTTCTCTGACATCGCCCTGGGCCTTCAGGATTGGATTTATCAAGAAATCCTCCAGAAAATACCCGAATAAAAAGAGCATGGGAACAACGACGACAAGTGCAAGGTAAGGGTTGGCCCCAGTCAACGTAACAACCCAGTATGCAGCATACATACCTACCATGAGACAGGAACCGTGAGCGAAGTTGATCACTTTTATCACGCCGAATATCAGGGTAAGTCCCAATGCAGCAAGACCGTAGATTGAACCCATCAATATCCCGCTAACGATTGCTTGAATTATAAAGTCCATTTTGACCTCGTTTTCTCGAATTGCCGATGCGGGGGGAAGGAGATTCATTCACACCCTTTCCTCCCCGCATCTAATACTTTATTGGGTTAATTCCAGCCTTATTTCTGCGGCATGGGAAAGACCGCTTCATAACCCGCTCTTGCTGCACTCATCGGCCATACGGAAACCCTTTCCAGCTTGCCATCGATCATGCGGTACTGGACCATGACGATTCCGGCATTTATGTTCTGACCCGTCCCGTCGAATTCAACGGCATCATAAGAAACGATCATGCCGGGGCCACTGTTAAGATGAGTCTTTGACAGCGCTTCCCTGATTTTCTCGGGATCTGTCGAAGCTGCGCGTTCAAGAGCGTCAGCAATCACAAAGACCGACGCGAAGGCATCAACAGACTCTCCGGCCAGACCAAAACCATGACGCTTCTTGAATTCAGCATTCACCTCCGGAATTCCCGGTTTGCTCAGATCGGCTTCCCATTCAACAACATCGAACATGTATTCGGCATTTTTACCGCAGTTTTGTCTGAACATCGGGTCGGCATGACCGCCACCTGTTCCGATGACTGCTTTTACCTTAACTCTCATTGCGGCCATGGTATTGGTGAGAAGAATCGCATCCGCGGCATTCGAGGTCAGCAAAAGGATGTCTGGTTTCGCCCTCTTGATCTTCAGCACAACGGGTGTTAGATCACTTGCAGTACTCGGATAGGGTTCATTAAGAACAATTTCGTAGCCATGTTCCTTGGCAAGCGGCGCCCACTGCTCAGCCATTCCCACACCCCAGTCTCCGTTCTCATACACGAAGGCAACTGTCTTCAGAGCCACACCGGTTTTCTTCTCCATGTCCTTGAGGAATTTAAACTGGTCACGGGCCCACCATGCGTCCTTGGCCGCAATCCTGAAGGTGTACTTGAACCCTCTTTCAGTAATGGTATTACGGACAGACACGGGAACGATAAAGGGAACTTTGTATCTCTCGGCAACTTGTGTCGCAGGATAGGTAACTGCCGAATTCCAGCATCCTGAAAGGATATTTACCTTGTTGTTATTGATCAGACGTTCCGCGGCCGAAACACCCACGGTAGGATCACTCTTGCTGTCCACATAGATATTCTCAAGCTTTGCGCCACCCAGTGATTTAATACCGCCAGCGTTATTGATCATTTCGGTGGCCAGTTCGCGTGCATATTTTCCCTGGATACCGACAGATGCCGACGGCCCGGACAGGGGCAGAATGTTCCCGATTTTAACAACCTTCGTCTCTGCAAGTGCGGGGCTGCCCGCCAGAATCAGCGAACAGGCAAAGATCAAAGCCACAACGAAAATAAAACCGCATTTCATACTTTTTTTCATTCCCATCTCCTCTCTCCCTCTAAGATTCCATTTCTTTACTGAAATGGTATTAAAATCCTTAAACCGGAACAACCCGGTTCCATGTAACCCGTCACGCTACTTCTCCAGGGAAGCGAATGCGTCATTCATGATAGACAGGCCCCTGTCCAGCTGCTCGTCGGTGATCACCAGCGGCATCAAACACCGGATCACGTTGCCGTAAGGACCGCAGGTAAGCAATATCAATCCCTTTTCATAGGCATACCCTGCAACCGCCGCAGCCGCGTCCTTGTCAGGCTCCTTCGTTACGCGATCCTTTACCAGTTCCATCGCAATCATGGGACCCTTTCCTCGGACATCACCAATCACTTCATATTTTTCCTTCATGCCCTCAAGGGACACCCACAGCTTCTTTCCCAAGGCCTCGCTCTTCTCCAGCAGATTTTCCTCTTCAAAGATATCCAGCACCGCATTCGCCGCGGCGCAGCTCAAAGGATTCGCGCCAAAGGTACCGCCAATTCCACCCGGGTGAATCGAATCCATGATCTCGGCTCTCCCCACTACGGCACTCAACGGCATCCCTGCCGAAAAACTCTTCGCGACGGTTATCAAGTCAGGTTCAACGCCCCAGTGCTCCATGGCAAACATCTTATTGCCTGTACGCCCCATCCCCGCCTGAATTTCATCGGAGACAAAGAGTATCCCGTTTTCTTTACAAATCTCGGCAATCTTCGGGAAATACTCCGGGGGCGGCGTCATGAAACCACCTTCACCCTGAACCGGTTCGACAATCAGGGCGGCTGTGGTCTCCGGCGCACACCTGCCAAACATCTCATCCTTCAGATAATCAGCGCAGGCAACCTTACACTTCGGATACTCAAGACCGAAGGGGCACCGATAGCAATACGCGTAGGGCATCCGATAGATCTCAGGCGCAAATGGCCCGAAACCTAATTTGTAGGGTTTGACTTTGCTGGTCATCGTCATGGTCAAGAGGGTGCGACCGTGAAAGGCATTGTCAAAAACGATGATCCCCATCTTCTTCGTGTAGTACCGCGAGATCTTCACGGCATTCTCAACGGCCTCGGCTCCCGAATTGACAAAAAAGGCCTTCTTCGGAAATGAACCGGGCGTCAGCGCGCAGAGGCGTTCGGCCAGCCTCACCGCCGGCTCATAGGGCAGTACCATAAAACAGGTGTGGGTAAACTTCTCCGCCTGGGCCTTGATGGCGGCCACTACCTTCGGATGGGAATGCCCCACATTCATAACAGCGATGCCACCGGCAAAATCAATGTAATCGCGGCCGTCCACGTCCGTCACAATGGCCCCTTTACCCGAAGCGATAAATGAAGGTTTCCCGCCGATAAACGGTTTCGCCAGTACTTCTGCTCGTTTCTCAACTAATGACTGATTACTCATTCGTTTTTCCTCCTCATAAATTACTATTTCTCGTCCTCTTCAGTGGCGATAGTGGTTTCTACCCCTGTCCTACAGTGCCTCTTTGTATATAGCCTTAGCGTCCTCCAAATAGAGAGTACGCGGATTATTGGCCAGAAGTCTTGTCACCTTCATAACTCCTTCGGCCAGCATCGGTATATCTTTCTCTTTGACACCGAAGTCCGCCAGATGGCGGGGAACCCTTAAATCATCGGCCAGCCGATCAATAGCAGCGATAACCCTGTCTACAATCTGCAGATCATCAAGCCCTTCCGTCTTAATACCGAAAGGTGTGGCAAGGGCCGCAAACTTCGGCAGATTACCCAAGACATTAAAGCGAATTACATGGGGAAGCATCAGTGTATTTGCAACTCCATGAGGAATGTGGAATTCGGCTCCGATCGGATAGGCAAACGCATGTACCGCAGTTACACCGGCATTGGCAAAACCGATACCGGCAAGAAGTGCTCCCTCCATCATTGCGGAACGTGCATGGATGTTGTCCCCTTTGGCATAGGCAATGCGCAGGTTATTGTATATAAGTTCCATGGCTCGCATGCAGTACATGTCCGTCATACCGGTTGCGTTAATAGAGGTGTACGCTTCAACTGCATGGATAAGAGCATCCATACCCGTAGCCGCCGTCACATGCGGCGGAAGTCCGATGGTAAGTTCGGGATCCAGAATGCCTGCCGATGGGTACATATATGGACTGACGATGCCCTTCTTCAGCTTCTCGCCTTCATCGGAAAGAATGGCGATAGGGGTGACTTCACTTCCCGTACCGGCCGTAGTGGGCACCATAATGGTGGGCAGACCCGGGTTAGGTATCAGATCTATCCCGAAATACTCTGAAATGGGACCTTCGTTCGTTACCATGATTGCCGTTGTTTTCGTGATGTCGATAGGGCTTCCACCACCCAGGCCGATGAGGAGTCCCGCCTTCTCTTTCTCAACCATGGCGACGCAGTCCGCCACTATTTCATAGCGCGGGTCCGGCTCTACTCCGTCAAATATTCCGTATGCAAGTCCAGCCTCTTTAAGAGAGGCCTCAACCGGTTCAGTCAAACCTGCGCTTTTAACACCTTTATCGGTGACGATCAGCACTTTTTTGATCCCGTGTCTTTTTACCTCATTTCCGATACCTTCAATGGCGCCCGGGCCCATTATTATTTTTGGTGTCGTACTGAATATACTCGCCATTTTCAATTCCTCCTCTTAAGTTTATTTGCGACGGCGCGTCATGACGCCGTGCATTCTTTATTTTCCGTTATACATACCTGAAAATTCTTTCCTGAGATCACTCCTGAAATCAGGGTGTGCGATGCTGATAAGGGCCTCTGCTCTCTGATGTACAGATTTACCTCTCATCTCGGCAATTCCGTATTCCGTTACAATATAATGGACATCCGTTCGCGTTGTCGTTACGATGGCCCCCTCATCAAGATGCGACACAATCCGGGACAGCTTCCCCTTGGCTGCCGTTGAGTGGAACGCAATTATCGAACGTCCTCCCTTTGACCAGGCGGCTCCTCTCACAAAATCGGCCTGTCCTCCGGTCGCGCTGAACTGTTTGTAACCGATAGTTTCGGAGGCAGCCTGACCGGTAAGATCAACCTGAAGAGAAGAATTGATGGATACCATATTGTCATTCCTGGCTATGACAGCAGGGTTGTTCGTGTAATCCACCGTAAACATCTCCACCTGGGGATTGTTGTGAATAAACCGGTACAGCTTCTCCGTCCCCATAAAAAAGGTGGCAACCATCTTGTTTGTATGGAAGTTCTTCTTTGCACAGGTAATAACGCCATTATTAACCAAGTCAACAACTCCGTCGGAAAACATCTCCGTATGTATCCCCAGATCCCTTTTTTCGTTCAGGAAACCCAGCATCGAATCCGGAACGGCGCCGATACCCAGTTGCAGGCAATCCCCGTCTCTTATCAATTCGGCGCAGTACCCACCGATTGCCTCATCGATCGGACCTATTTTCGGTGGCTGCATCTCAATGGGCCTGGAGTCACATTCAACGATATAGTCTATATCGGAGACATGGATAAACGCGTCGCCCAGCGTTCTTGGCATATTTGGAGTCACCTCAGCAATGACAATTTTTGAACTTTCCGCCGCAGGCTTCGTATAGTCCACCGATATGCCGAATGAGCAGTAGCCATGTTCGTCGGGCGCGGAAAGCATGCAGAGTGTAACATCAACCGGCAGGATCTTTTCGGTAAACAGGCGGGGGATCTGGCTGAAATGGGAAGCGGTAAAAATGGCCCTTCCTTCATGAATGGCCTTCCTGCTTGTCGCCCCGGCAAAAAGAGAATTGTGTATAAAATGAGCCGAGTTTTCGGGAAGACAATACTCTGAAGGTCCCATCGACACCATGTGAACTATCTCAACATTTTCGTAGGCCTCTTTATTGGCCACCATCGCTTTCAACAATATCTCCGGCGAGCCGGACGCATGACCTACGACAACCCTGTCTCCCGACTTGATCTGTTTAACCGCCTCCTGTGCGGTCGTGAGTTTAGAGTTATATGTCTCTTTCCAGTCCATTTGAATTCTCCATTTTTTTTATTTTTTCAATGAAGCCCTCGGCATCCTGTTCACTGGTCACGATCCACACGGGATGCCCCTCAAAGGGCGTCAGATCAACGCAGGCAGTGAGACAGCCGACCACAACAAGAATCCCTTCAACATCCGGGTCCTCATACGAGACAAACTCGACTCTGCCTGCCAGGCGCCTCTTGATAGACGCCACCGTCTGTACCCGATCATACTGCGGGGCACAACCCCCGCAGTATTTCAGGCCGATCTTGCGTATGTTATTCATTCTCCGGAATACCGCTCAGCTTCTTGGCTACCTTCTGCTTTGCATGCATGTTGACCTGCCGGGAGATCATGATCCGCTGGGCCTGAGGTGAACCGGCACCGTGCATCGACTCGGTGAGATAGCCCACAGCGGCCGTACCCAGGGTGATGTTTTCTATCAGGCGCAGTATCCGCATTCTGTATTCCGTGGGAACATTCGCATTCCCCTTGTAGTATTTCTCGATCCACTTGCCGACCTCCGGTGAGCGGAAGTCCTCCTCGGATGGCAGGGTCACCATCAGTCCACCGGCAATATCCTGGGCCAGGCGGGCGATTTCGTAGGGAAAGCGTGTCACGTTCTGCTTGCAGACATTGGCGAGGAGTGTGTTGACGTAGTAGGTGCCACTCGGTTCTTTATGGCCTTCAGACGCACAGGCAATAGAGCCGCAGAACAGGGTCTCGTTGAGGTGGTTCATCTCGATGATCTTGTCCTTGACATGTGATGCCTTCTGGGCACCGTTGTACTCGGCGACAGTCTGGGCGGCGCCGATAAGGACATCGCCGACCCCCGCCTTGCAGGCGTAGCTCTGGCGGTGGTACGATGCGAATTGTTCCACCAGCTGACCGGCAAAGTCCCACTCCTTGTACATGAAAACCCGATCCCAGGGGACAAAGACGTCGTCGAAGACCACCAGGGCCTCATGACCGCCATAGAACTGGTTGCCGCGATCCATGGTACCCTTTTCCAGTTTGCGGGTATCGCATGACTGACGACCCAGAATGTAGGTGATCCCCTCGCTGTCCGCCGGAATCGCAAAGGAGATGGCGTAGTCCTTGTCCTCCTCACGCATGCTTATAGTGGGCATGATGATGATCTCATGAGAGTTGAGCGCGCCGGTCTGGTGGCACTTTGCGCCCCTTACCATGATCCCGTCTTTCCTCTCCTCCACCACGTGCATGAACATGTCTGGATCAGTCTGCTGATGAGGAGCCAGACCCCTGTCACCCTTCGGGTCCGTCATGGCACCGTCACAGGTTAAGTCGTTTTCCTGTACGTATTCGAGGTATTTCAAAAAGCGCTTGTTATACTCCGTCTTGTACTTCTGGTCGATATCGTATGTGGTCATCGAAAGGGCGTTCATGGCATCCATCCCCACACAGCGCTGGAAACAGCAACCGGTCAGCGATCCGAGGAGTCGGCCCATCTTGGATTTCTTAACCAGATCCTCCGTACTCTGATGGATGTGGCAGAAGCGGTTGACCTTCTTCCCCGTGATATGAGAGGTGGCCGTCATCAGGTCCTCGTACTCAGGGTAATGGGCAAATTCATAGGTGGCGGCAACGGCATTCATCGAGGGACGGATGATCGGATTGTCAACAACATTCTCCACTTTTTTCCCAAACATCCAAACATTAAAATTTAACTTTCTCAAACTCTCTTCGTACTGCTTCGCGTTCATTAACGCCATAACTAAACCTCCTGTATCTTTATTGGCCTCTTTATCCTGCTTGAATAAAGTGGCGGCAATTTTTCATTGATAGCATACTTAAACGGGCACCTACAATTTTCGTGCCGTTCGCCCGTATGCAATCTCAGCATTCTGATAAAATATGTGAATCAGAATGGTTACACATTTACCGGAATCAACATATCACCCATTCTCCCCACTACTGCGCCGACAACATAATGCCTGTCTGCATTATTTTCGACAACAGGTGCCCATATCTATTGGAAATCAGACCACAATGGAATGTCTGGCAGAATGATGCCCAATGGCATTATTGGAGTTGGATATTCATTGAATCGGCTCAAAGGGTTGTGCCTGGCGGAACGAGCAAGACGGTACTGATCAGACAATAATGCTATATTGCATCATTGCATTTTTTGAGTTTGCGTGTCAGGGTTGAAGGATCAACCCCGAGGTGTGGCGCCGCCCTCCTTGCGTTGCCATATTTGTTGATGGCATCTCGGATAGCAGACATTTCCACACACCTCAAATGTTCATTAAGTGTTTTCCCCTGACATGGATTTTCATGTTCCGGCACCTTATATACCTCAGCCGGAAGATCGTTGACGTCTATATGGTTGCCGGGGGTAATGACCACAAGCCGCTCTATCAGGTTGGCCACTTCTCTCACGTTTCCAGGCCATGAATATTTGATCAATGTATCCATGGCCTCACTGCTGAAAACCTTTTTTTTGGCATACTTATTGTTGTAACGATTGAGAAAAAGCGTTATCAGACGAGGTATATCCTCGACCCTCTCGCGAAGGGGGGGAATATAAACAGGAATTACATGCAGACGATAATACAGATCCGAACGGAACTCTTTCTGTCTCACCATTTCCTTCAAATTCTGATTGGAGGCACATATCAGCCGCACATCCACCTTTCTGGGTTTTGTTCCCCCAACCCGCGTTATCTCGAAGTCCTGCAGCACCCTGAGCAATTTACCCTGAAGAGTAAGCGGCATTGACTCCACTTCATCCAGAAAGAGAGTCCCCTTGTCGGCCACTTCAAATAACCCAGGCTTCCCTTCTTTACTGGCTCCAGTGAATGCCCCCTTTTCGTATCCAAACAGCTCACTCTCCAGAAGCGTTTCGGGGATTGCACCGCAATTAATCTTTACAAAAATCCCTTTTTCGGCACGGTTTGACATGGCATGTATCTCTTCGGCGATTCTGTCCTTCCCGACTCCTGTCTCTCCGTGGAAAAGTATGGTTGCATCTGTCCTGCAAACACGCTCCACCAGGTCATACACGGATCTCATCGCCCTGGACACCCTTATGATTTCATTGTCTTTGTATTCCGACAGCTGCAGCTCCTGGAGCTTGTCTCTGTAGGCCCTTGTCATTTCCAGAGATTCTTTAAGCTGTTGATCCAGACTGTCCAGGTCGGTCATATCCCGGACATTGGTCACAACCATCTTGATCGTACCTTCATCATCAAAAAAAGGATTGCCTGTTACCAGTACATGTTTCCCTGTCTTCAACTTCTGTGAGAGGGTTACCGTCTTTTTCTCCTCCAGGACTTTCAATGTAACGCTCTCACTGAAATAACCCTCATTGACAAGGTCTCGCATATTGCGCCCCAGCACTTCCGGGGCCTTAATGCCGGTGATATTTTCGTACGCCCTGTTTACCCTTATCGTATTGGCCTCACCGTCGGTCACATATATTCCGTCATATGAAGAACCGATAATTGCCTCAACCTCACGTACTACTGTCTGATATCTGGACAGGTGCTGCGATATTTTCTCATACTCTTCCTTGTCGTGAAATACGCTTATTACCCCCACCAGTTCACCCTCCCAGATGATGGGGGTCCTGTTGACCAGAAACGAGCCTGTTCTATTTACAACAGGAACCGCTATCTGAGGCTCCCCTGTATCTATAATCTTTTTAAAGTCGAGCCAGGCATCATTGTCAATCTCGGAATAGTGGATGGAGCGGGGCTTTACCTCCATCCTGAAATCCAGAAGAGTCCTTGCTACCTCATTGATATATGCCAGATATCCGTCTCTGTCGATTGCGATAATCGCGAAATAAGCGGAGTCAAGGAGCGCTTTGAATGGAAGCTCCGGATTCGATAATATCTTTTCTGCGGATTCATTTTGCTCAGACATGGCAAAAACCACCAAAATATATCTTTGATAATACTGACATCTGTGAATGGCAGTCTATTAGAATCTACATCCGTAGTCAAATGCAAAATAGAAGGAAGTACCCGTGCCATAAGACAGGATTGATTAAAACAAACCAAAAGGGTATACAAAGAATCATGGGGAAAAAAGGTTAAGGAGGCCGTTATGAAACTAGACATACTCTTTATGGGAACGCCTGAATTTGCCATTCCTTCATTAAAGGCCCTCGTGAAAAGCGGTTATCATGTTGTGGGAGCTGTCACTCAGCCGGACAAACCGAAGGGCAGGGGGAGAAAACACATCGCTCCGCCTGTGAAAACCTGCGCGCTGGAGCTGGGAATTCCCGTCTATCAACCTGACCGCGTCCGGGACGAAGATTTTCTGGATACATTCAGAAAGATATCCCCTGACATGGTGGCACTGGTCGCGTTCGGTCAGATACTCCCCAGAGAGATTATCGATTCTCCCCGGTTCGGCTGCCTCAATGTGCACCCATCCCTGCTCCCGAAGTACCGGGGGGGGTCGCCCATCAACTGGCCCATTATTAATGGGGACAGGAAGACAGGTGTTACCATAATGCTTATGGATGAGGGGGTGGATTCAGGAGATATCCTGTTGCAGGAGGAAATCGATATAGACATTGATGATACATTTGACGATCTCCATGGAAAATTATCCGCAATGGGCGCGAGACTCCTGATCGGGGCTGTAGGGGGTGTGATGGACGGTATACTTGCCGGAACCCCGCAGGACCCGTCCCTCGCAACCTTTGCGCCTCTTCTTACAAGCGAGACAGGATACATTAACTGGGACAATGAAGCGGAAGTGATCGTAAATCTCATCAGGGGGCTTTCGTCTAATCCCGGAGCGTATTCCTTTCTCGGGGATAAGAAATTGAAGATATTCTACGCGGTGCCGGGGAAAGAAAAATCTTCAGGGGAAAAGGCACCGGGAACACTGGGGAATCTGATGGAAGCCGGACTACAGGTAGCCACAAGGGACGGACATGTATATCTCAAAGACGTGCAACTTGAAGGTAAAAAAAGGATGTTTATCGAAGATTTCCTGAGAGGATATCGTCTCTTGCAGGGTGATACACTTGAATAGAAACGGCTTTGTAAAAGATCTTGCTCTATGAAAAATACCCCACGCAATCTGTCTGTTCAGATTCTGAACAGAATAGAGGAGGGACATGCCTTTGCGCAGCCCCTTCTGGACGCATATCTTTCAAGGGATATCCTTGCCAATACACAGGACAGGGGGCTTCTGACCCGGCTTGTCTATGGAGCTCTCCGTCTCAGAAACCGTCTGGACTGGGTTATACGCGCGGTATACTCGGGCAAATTCGAAAGCATGGAGCCGGGGATACGCAATATCCTGAGAGTGGCGCTCTACCAGGTGATGTTTGCCGACAGGGTGCCGACGTATGCCGCGACGGATGAAGCGGTCAAAATGACGAAGAAGATGTATCCCGGGCGTTCAAACCTGGTCAACGCAATCCTTCGTAACGCGGCAAGGAAGATGGATACAATACAATATCCTTCCTTTGATGAAGATCCACTGCTTCACATCTCTGTATTGCATTCGCACCCATTATGGATTGTAAAAATGTGGGCGGAGGAGCTTGGCATTGAAGATACGCTTGCGCTGTGTAAAAGCAATAATGAGATACCACCCCTTACCATCAGGGCAAACCGGCTGAAAACCACTCGGCCTGATCTGATCGGAATGCTCGAAGATTGCGGCTGTGGCGCCGTGCCCTCAAGATATTCACCCGACGGCATCGTGCTATCTGACCTGTCCGCACCTGTCGTCAAAATGCCGCTGTATGAAGAGGGATATATACAGATCCAGGACGAGGCGTCCCAGTTGATATCCATCCTCTTAGATCCGAAGCCGGGGGAGATGGTGCTGGATGTGTGCGCCGGTGTAGGCATAAAGACGACGCACATGGCCGAACTGATGCAGAACAGGGGCAGGATAGTTGCAATGGATATAAGCAGCAAAAAAGTGGAAATGTCACGGGTACTGGCCCGCAGGCTGGGCGCGACAATCATCGAACCGATCGTCCACGATGCAACAAAGGACCCGCAGGATGATCTTCGCGGAAAGTTCAACAGGGTTCTTGTTGATGTCCCCTGCTCCGGCATGGGGACATTGAGGAGAAACCCGGAAATCAAATGGAATACCACACCAGAAGACATGAAAAAAAATCCGCCTCTCCAGAAAGAGATACTGAATCACTCTGCTCCTTACTTGAAGAATGGGGGAATTATGGTGTACGCTACCTGCACCATTTCATCCGCGGAGAATGAAGAGGTCGTAAGGGAGTTTCTGGCCGTCCACCCTGATTTCGAATGCACCCGCCAAACCACCTCCCCTGTCGACATGCTGGACAGACATGGAATGTTCAGGACATTTCCCCACCTCCATGAAACGGACGGCTTCTTTGGAGCCGCATTGAAAAGGAAAGGAGAATAATTATGACTAAGAAGATACCGACCCGCGATGAGGCTCTCGCGCTTCTGCATGAATATAACGAAAGCGACAGCCTGCTGAAGCATGCCTGTTCCGTGGAAGGGGTTATGCGTTACTGTGCGAGGAAACATGGTGAAGATGAAGACAAATGGGGAATTATCGGCCTCGTACATGACCTCGATTATGAACGTTTCCCGGATCAGCACTGCACCATGACAAGGAAAATCCTTGAAGAACATGGCTGGCCTGAGGAATATATACGCGCTGTCGTATCCCATGGATGGGGGATATGCTCGGATGTGGAACCGAAGAGCACTCTGGAAAAGACACTTTTCGCTATCGATGAACTAACAGGCCTCGTCACCGCCAATGCCATGATAAGACCTTCCAGAAGTGTCATGGACATGAGCGTGAAATCGGTCAGAAAGAAATGGAAGACCCCTTCGTTCGCGGCCGGCGTGGACAGGTCAATCATCCAGAAAGGCGCTGAGATGCTGGGGGTTGAAATAAGCGAGCTTATCGAAGACACCATTAACGGCATGCGTGAAGTTGCCGATGAGATAGGGTTGAAGGGAGATACCGCCCCTGAACCCTGAACATTATGAATTTCTTTTAGAACCATGCCTCAAATTGCAGGAATTTATAAACATAAATGGTCATTTTCCGGGGATAACCGGTAAAAGCACGCCTTATCGGTTGAATGTCACTGATTTATATGCGAACGGGCATACTAGAAGTCTCACCGGATAACACACCAATTGCAAGCATTGCAGACAGCAACAATCGAAAAAACAGATTGGCATGCAAATTGCTGATTCTCTAAGTACAAGAGCTTGTCTGAATAACCGGTAAAGGCGGACGCAATGTCAGATAGAAAAACAGACTGTGGTTTTACGCTGATAGAGCTTATGATCGTAATCGCCATCATAGGCATACTGGCAGCTATTGCCATTCCACAGTTTAATGCCTATAGAGACAGGGCATACCGGGCTGAATGTATATCGGTCGGGGAAAGCGCGCACAAGGCCACTATTCTTTGGTTTCTTGAACATCCATGTTCCCACTGAGCTACTGTGACTGTTGCCGGTCTGGCAGCTTATGGTTTTACGCAATCACCTAATGTTACTACTGTGTTTGGAAATACAGGAATAAACACTTTTACAATTATAAATACACACAACACAGGAGGACAGGTAATAACATTTCACGCCGACGGATCTTTCACCTAATGCGACCGGACCGCATTCCAGATGCACTGTCAACTCACACCTGTGAATACCCGAAATAGTTTGACTTTAAACCAAAAAAAATATAGCAGTGACCCTTCGAAATATGCAAGGAGAATGTACGCGAATGTTTTTAAAACAGATGCAGGTAGGCCATATGGCGGTATTCGCCTATATAGTGGGTGACAAAGAAAGTGGGGAGGGACTGGTTATCGACCCCGCCGCGGAGACTGACCGCATAATATCAGAGGCCGACAGCAACGGCATAACCATTAAATATATCGTCAACACCCATGGACACGTTGATCATATCTCCGGCAACGCCGACATGAAGGACAGGACAGGAGCGGATATTATCATTCACAGGGACGACGCCGACATGCTTGTTTCCACCCCTTCCATGGTACTCCGCATGTTCCACGCCAAGCCCTCTCCCCCGGCGGATATTACGGTGCGGGATGGTGACATCATTACAATCGGAAAAATAGAACTGAAAGTCATACATACTCCCGGTCACTCGCCAGGAGGCATCGCGCTCTATACACCCGGATACGTCTTCACCGGCGATACCTTGTTTGTAGAGGCTCTTGGAAGAACAGACCTTCCCGGTGGATCATGGAAGATCATGCATGAATCGATCATGGACAAACTGCTGACCCTCCCTGATGACACCATTGTACTGCCGGGACACAACTACGGAAAGGTGCCAACCTCTACCATAAAAAATGAAAGGGAAAACAACCCGTTTCTGAGATAAAAAAGGGGGATTACCTGTGGACAATAATGCTTTGATCAAGACAGAATTTGAAGGATTAAAACTCTTCAGCAGAGGAAAGGTAAGGGATGTATATGAAGTCGGAAACAACCTCCTTATCGTCGCAACGGACAGGATATCCGCCTTCGATGTCATTATGACCGATCCCGTTCCTGAAAAGGGGAAAATCTTAACACGCATGTCCGCCTTCTGGTTCAGCGAGATGAAAGACATTATAGCAAACCATATGATCTCAACGGATGTGGACACGTTCCCCGAAGAATGCGACGTTTATAAAAACGTACTGCGGGGAAGAAGCATGCTGGTCAAAAAGGCTGTCGCCCTGCCGGTGGAATGCATTGTACGGGGATATCTGAGCGGATCGGGATGGAAAGATTACTGCGTGGAAGGGGCCGTTTCAGGAGTGCGTCTTCCCAGGGGCCTGAAAGAATCAGCAAAACTCAAGGAGCCTATCTTTACGCCTTCAACCAAGGCCGGGGAAGGGCAGCATGATGCTCCCATGGCAAAGGGGGAGATGAAAAATTTGATCGGTCACGATATGACGGACAGAATCATCGACATCAGCATGAAGATTTACAACAGGGCACTCAAGATTGCAGAAAAGGTTGGAATCATCATTGCCGACACCAAGATGGAATTTGGAACAGTCGAAGGTGAATTAATACTGATAGATGAACTCCTGACGCCCGATTCATCAAGATTCTGGCCTGAAGATGATTTCGAGGAAGGCAGACCTCAGAAGAGTTTTGACAAGCAATTCCTGAGAGACTATCTCCTCTCAATAAAATGGGACAAGAAACCTCCCGCCCCCCCACTGCCGAAGCATGTTATAGCCGAAACGATGGAAAAATATAAAGAGGCCTTGAGGCGCATCGCGGGACAAGACCTTCCTTAAGATACTTGACATGCCGGCAGGCAGTCATTACCTTAAGTGCGCCGTTCGTACACCCTGCGAACAGTAAATTCGCCTATCGAACTGGAATCCATAAAATAAACCATGAAGAACGATTATTATTCAACCCTTTGCGTGGGCAGAAACGCCGCGAGTGAAGAGATAAAAGCAGCTTACAGAAAGATGGCCTTGCAGTACCACCCGGACAGGAATCCGGGGAACAAGGAGGCCGAGGAAAAATTCAAGGAAGCGGCCGAGTCTTATGAAGTCCTGTCCGATCCGAGAAAAAGGGAAATCTACGACAGATACGGACACGAGGGGCTGAAGGGGAACGGTTTTCAGGGATTTTCAGGATTCGAGGATATCTTTTCGAGTTTTGGCGACATATTTGAAGATGTATTTGGATTCGGTTCAGGCAGGGCAAGGTCGGGTACGGCAGCCCGGCAGGGTTCTGATCTTCGTTATGACCTGAAAATCTCTTTTATGGACGCCGCATTCGGAACATCTCCGGAAATAGAGATGGAAAGATTTGAAAAGTGCGGAGAATGCGAAGGCAGCGGCGCCGCGCCCGGAACACAACCGGCATTATGCCCGACTTGTCGTGGTGTGGGACAGGTGACCAGGTCGAGCGGCTTTTTCAGTATCAGTTCCGCCTGCCCGCAATGTCACGGCGCAGGAAGGATAATAGAGAACCCTTGCCGGACCTGCCGCGGAACAGGCAAAACAAGAGCCAAAAAATCCATACAGATCAAGATACCGCCTGGTGTGGAAACCGGTTCACGCCTGAGGCTTCGCGGTGAAGGCGAAGAGGGAGAATTCGGTGGACCCAGGGGAGACCTTTACGTCTTTATATACATAGAACCTCACGAATTTTTTGAAAGGGATGGAAACGATATAGTGTGCCGCATATCGATCCCCATGACCCGAGCCGTGCTTGGCGGAAATATTGAGGTTCCCACCCTGGAGGGCACGGAACGGATAAAAATACCCGGCAGCACCCCCCACGGTAAGATATTTAAACTGAGGGGTAAGGGAATCCCGCATCTCAGGGGATTCGGAAGTGGAGACCAACTTGTTCAAGTCACGGTAGAAATACCGACAGGCCTGAGCAGGAAAGAGGAAAAACTGCTCCGGGAATTTGCCGGGCTGCGCGGTGAGCTATAATCGGCAGAATTCACATCCTTTTTAAGGCATCTTGACGTTAGACGGCAATAATAATATGGGAATGAAACCCTTAGCGATTGTTTCCGAGGTGATACCCAATGTTGAAAAAACCATCTAAAATTCTGTTAAAAAAATGGAAGTTCCGAATTATCGTTTCCAGGCCTTTTCTCGGGTTTCTGTATCATTTCATACGAATCTACTCATCGACGTTTCGCTTGACTATAGAGAATGAAGACGCCTGGCGCACGCATATCCGGCAAGGGGGAAAGATCCTTCTCTGTGCGTGGCACCAGCAGTTTTTTTCTGCAATCAGACATTTTAAGGAATACGCACACTTACGCCCCGGCCTCATGATCAGCCGAAGCCTTGACGGCGAAGTTATCGCCGGCGTTGCAAATCGCACCGGGTGGTATACCATAAGGGGCTCTTCTTCAAGAGGGGGCCGCGAGGCACTAGGTAATATGATAATAAAGCTTAAGGAAACGGGGCTCGCCGCACATATAGTCGACGGACCGACGGGCCCTGCGGGAGTCGTCAAGGCGGGCGCCGTGCGGTTGGCGAATGCCGCCGGAGCCGCTATCGTGCCCTTTTATGCCAGCGCCGACCGGGCATGGTATTTCAGAAGCTGGGATCGGTTTATGCTCCCTAAACCCTTTGCCAGGGTGACAATACGATTCGGCGATATCATTCCATGGAAAGCGATGAAAAACGAGGCTGAATTTGAAATGAAGAGAAACACCCTTGAAAATATCATGTTATCCTCAATCCACTTACCCCAGATAAAAAATTCATAAAGATACGATGAGTTTGCTGCGGTCAAAAAAATGCCGCGGATAGTGACCGTTGAAAGCTGACTTTTTGCGAGTTTGTCACAGCTGAAGCAGCGCGGAAGCGTGTGTACGATCGTACAAATTCTATTTAAAATCCGGTTTTCTCCGCTCTCTCTGGGCACGCACACCCTCGCGGGCCTGCTCACTCATGAAAACAGGCATTCCCATTTCCATTTCCTTTTTCATCGCATTTTTAAAGGACTCGCCTTTTATAAGGTTTGCCAGCCTGACCATTCCCCTTACCGAATCGGGACCATTCCCGGCTATCCTTTCAGCAAGGACCATGGCTTCATCCATGAGCTTTCCCCTGGAAACAACCCTGTTCAAAAACCCCCACTCGTATAATGTGGCGGAGGAAAAATTGTTGCCTGTCAACAGTATCTCCATGGCACGAGTCCTTCCCACCTGCATCGGCAGAAAGACATTTGAACCGCCGACGGGCATAATCCCAAGGGTGGGTTCCCGCATCTGGAAGATTGCGTCCTCAGACGCGACACGCAGATCGCAACCCATTGCCATCTCAAATCCGCCGGTAAGACAGTATCCATGTATCGTAGCGATTACGGGTCTGTCCAGTTCCCGGTATTTCAGCATTGCCTTCCCTACAGAATCTTCCTCCGCCAGCAGCCACCTTTCCGCTTCCGTTTCCGGTTTGCGTGAGGCGGTGAGTATCGGTATCGCAGTGTTCAGATCCATACCGGAACAGAAAATGTCGGGCAGAGCAGAATAAAGAATCACAACCCTGACATCGTTGTTCGCCTGGCATTCATCCCATATTCTGGATAAATCGAGCAGTGCATCGGGGCTGAGAGCATTCTTTGTTTCGGGTATATTCAATCCTACCTTCGCAATATGACTTTCTATCTTGAATTCTACACCCATGTTGACCTCCAGATATTTAACATTGGGAACACCTAAACCAAATAACCATAGAATTCAAGATAAATATGGCAGGAGAAGGAAATTACGTGCCCTTACCGTGATATTGAGATCAGGAAAAATCCAACAATCTTTTGACATATCCCGGCAAATAGATTAGAAGAGCGATCTTGCTGAAGTTCATAAAAACACAGGAGCTAATCATGTATAGCGCAAGTGACTTGAGAAAAAGCCTGAAGATCCAGATCGACGGTGATCCTTACGTAATAGTGGAGTTCACATTTTCAAAACCGGGCAAGGGACAATCCCTCTATCGGTGTAAACTCAAAAACATGATCAATGGAAACCAGTTCGAACGCACCTTCCGTTCCGTGGAGACCTTTGAACCCGCCAATCTCCGGGAAAGAAAGATGCAGTACCTCTACGAGGAAGACAACCAGTACTGTTTCATGGACACGGAGACATACGAACAGGTCTACCTGACCGAAGATCAGGTCGGTGACGCGAAGAATTACATGTCTGATAATCTGGACGTTGAAATCCTTTTTTTCGGAGAGAAACCGCTCGGAGTAACTCTACCCAATTTCGTAGACCTTACAGTCACCAAAGCGGAGCCTTGGACAAAGGGGGATTCCGTTACGGGGAGAACTAAACCGATAGAGGTGGAAACGGGATATGCCCTTCAGTCGCCCCCCTTTGTTGAAGAGGGTGAGAAAATAAGAATCGACACACGCACCGGCGAGTATCTTACACGCGTCAAAGAATAATGGTTTTCAAGCAACTGAATTTTGTAAATGCGTCGTAATCCCACTGAAGTGCGATATACAACCACTACCATCCCCATCTCTTCTATCATCCTCGATGAAGACATCTATCCGAGAAAGTCAATCGATCATTGCAACTGCGGTCAGAAGGGCGAAAATATTTCCAAAACCCATCCCTGTAAATCCAACAGTAAAAACTCTCCTCTGCTGCCGCAGATTTGCAGACGGGTCATTCCGACAAGAGAAGGGAATGTTGCCCCTTTTCTAATCAAGCCGTTTCCTGAAGCGGGCGATTGCGCCGGTGAAAACAGCAAGGCCCAGGACAGCGAGCGCTACGTATTGAGGCCAGAGCACATCCAGCCCGACCCCTTTTAGAAAGATTCCCCGGATAATGATAAGAAAATATCGCAGGGGATTCAGATAAGTCATCCATTGAACAACGACGGGCATATTGGCGATGGGAAAAACGAAACCGCTGAGCATAAAGAACGGGAGAATGAAGAAGAACGTGGTCATCATGGCTTGCTGCTGCGTGGAAGAAACGGTGGAAATGAACAGACCGATGCCGAGCGTGCTCAAAAGGAAGATGCACGTGGCAAAGAAAAGAAGGAGGATACTCCCCGACAGGGGAATCTGAAACCAGAAAACAGCGATGATCGTCACCACAACCATCTGCGCCACTGAGATGACGATATAGGGGATGGTCTTCCCGACAATGAGTTCAATGGGTTCCAGGGGGGTAACCATGAGTTGTTCCATTGTTCCAGCTTCCTTTTCCTTGATAATGGCAATGGAGGTCAGAAGCAGGGCGATCAGCATGACGACAAAGGCGACAATCCCGGGGACAAAGAAATGCTGGCTGTCGAGATTCGGATTATACCA
The DNA here is from genome assembly GCA_964610735.1 of uncultured Syntrophaceae bacterium. Lineage (GTDB taxonomy): Bacteria > Desulfobacterota > Syntrophia > Syntrophales > UBA2210 > UBA2210. The sequence goes on from CAZSYH010000017.1 coordinate 24,700, forward strand.
GGTCCTGATCCTCGCATCGATTTTCCCATAATCCATGCGAAACGGGTACAGTTCCTTCATCAATTTCTGATTCAGTTGGCTGAGAACCATCACGGAATAGGCTATCCGAATGGAGGCCATATTGCTTATACTGCCGTCTGCCAGGATCTGTATTTCAGCCGTTTCCCCTCTACTGATTTTCCGGCTCAAATCAGGGCCAATTTCGATGCCAAGATCAACCTTCCCGTCTAACAACAACTGTTCCATTTCTTTCTTGTCCTGCGAGAAACGGGCGATGCTGAAAGTTTTATTGGCGCTGAAGGCATCGGTAATCATGCGGCTTTCCCGCGTGCGGGCCTGATCCAGAATCGCCACCCGGATGTCCCTGATCTCGTAATTCACGACATATCCAAATACGAGCAACTGAATGATCGGAGCAATGATCAAGAAGCGACGGTTTTGCGGGTCCCTGAAGAGGAGAATAAATTCCTTGCGCACAAGTGCCCAGATGCGGAGCCAGCTCACGTTACAACCCCTCCTTTCTGAGCAGCAGGCAATTCAGTGCCGCCAGAATGATTAACATGACGATCATGACGAGAAAATTCGGCCACAGATGCGATAATCCCAGGTTCCGTAAGTATAAACCGTTCAGAATATCGATGTAATAGGTGGCGGGAACAATATACGTCAGAAGTTGAAGGCCCTTCGGCATATTGATCACCGGAAAAACGAAGTTCGACAACAACAGGGAAGGCAGGTACGTGATAAGAATGGCACCTTGGTTCGCGATGAGTTGGGATTTTGTAACGGATGAAATCAACAACCCCAGAGCAAGGGCAACGGCCAGATAAATGGAAGAAGCCATGATCATAAGCCAGAAACCGGATTTCATGACGATACCGAACAAAAGCTGCCCCATGAGAATGGAAACCAGGACATCAATCATGCCGACGAAAAAATAGGGGATGGCCTTGCCGACCAGAAACTCGCCGGCATTAATGGGAAGGGACTTGATCGTTTCCATCGTCCCGTTTTCATATTCCCTTGCGATAACCAGCGACGTCAGCATGGCTCCCACGATCATGATAATGATCGCAATGATGCCGGGGATAATGAAATTACGGCTTTCAAGATCCTCGTTGAACCACACCCGTACACGTCCCTCTATGGGCACTTGTATCTTCTCCATTCCCCGGCGGTTCAGAAATTCGGCCAGCAGTTTCTGATTGTACTGTTCGACAAAGGCATTCACATACCCCCTTGTGATACTGGCAAAATTGGGGTCGCTTCCGTCAAGAAGAATCTGCAACGAAGCTTCCCGATCCGCCCGGAGTCTTTTCGCCCAATTTGGAGGAATCACCACCGCCAGAGATGCCCAGCCATGATCCAGATACTTCGTCACCTCTTTTGTAGCCCCAAGCTGCGCCCCGATATGAAAATAAGGGGAGGCATCCATGTGTCGTATGAATTCGCGGGAGATATCGGTCCTGTCGTAGTCCACCACCACCGTCTCGATATTGTCCACATCGAGGCTAAGCGCGTATCCAAAAAGGAAGATCAGAAGCAAGGGAATGGCAAAGGCCAGGTAAAGACTGCGAAAATCTCTGATGAGATGATAGAACTCCTTGCGGGTTATGGCCCATATGTTTCTGAGGTTCAATGGTTGATACCCCCACGGGTCATTAGTGTGACAAACGCATCGTTCAGATCCGCATCGGAACGACCGGGACAGGCCGTAGCAATGATCTCCTGGGGACTGCCGGAGGCAACGATTTTCCCTTCGTTTATCATTACGATGCGTTGGCAGTGACGCGCTTCATCCATATAGTGAGTAGTCACAAAGACAGTAATCCCCTCGCCGGCAAGTTGACCGATAAAATCCCAAAAATGTTGACGGGTGATGGGATCCACTCCGGATGTGGGTTCATCCAGGAAAAGAATGTCCGGGCGATGCAGGAGCGCGCATCCCAGGGCAAGCCGCTGGCGCCATCCGGGAGGTAATTCCCTGGTCAAACGATCCTGAACCTCCTGAAGCTGCGTCATATCAAGGATCCATTCAATCCGATCCTTCCACTGATCCTGTGCCACACTGTAAATGCCCAAATAGAAACGAATGTTTTCAATAGGGGTCAGGTCTTCATACAGGGAAAATTTCTGAGACATGTAGCCGATGGACTTCTTTATCTCTTCTGGCTCCGTAAATATATCATGCCCGGCCACCTGCCCCCGGCCGGATGTCGGGTTGAGGATGCCGCATAGCATGCGTATGGTCGTGGACTTACCGGAACCGTTGGGGCCTAGGAAACCGAAGATTTCTCCCTTCTTAACCGAAAAGGAAATCTTGTTGACGGCGACAAACGTCCCGAAACGCTTCTCCAGTTCCCTCACAGCAATGGCGTCACCGTTTGAAGGAATCATGGGCAAGCTCCTGATCGACCTCCCGGATGCGGGAAATCATGGCGGACTCCAGTGTGGGATGAGAGGCGCGCATATCCGCCGGGGTCGCTGTACCCAGCAGTTGCGCCCGGTGCATCAGCCCCAGAAAATCGCATTTCTCGCCCTCGTCCAGATATGCCGTGGAAACCACGATGGTCATGCCTTCCTGTCTCATCTGTGCCAGTATATTCCAGAATTCCTGCCGCGAAACGGGATCGACGCCATTTGTCGGCTCGTCAAGGATCAAAAGCCCAGGTTCATGAACCAGAACACAGGCAAGCCCCAGTTTTTGCTTCATGCCGCCGGACAGGTCCCCCGCCTGACGATCAACAAAGGGAAGCAGGTTCGAAAATCCCAGATACTTCTCACGCCTCTTTATTCTTTCAGCACCGGTTATATTGAAAACATTCATAAAAAAATCCATGTTCTCAGCCACCGTGAGATCCTGATAGAGGCCGAATCGCTGGGGCATATAACCCATAATATCCTTGACCCGCTTCCTTTCGGAAACGACATCGATGCCGTCAATCAGAATAGTTCCGGAAGAGGGCCGGATCATCGTGGCCATCATGCGCAGTAGGGTGGATTTGCCGGCCCCATCCGAGCCCACGAGGCCGAAGATTGTCCCCTTTTTTACCTCAAAGGACACCTCCCGGACAGCCTCGATCCGGCCAAAATTCATCGATATTCGATTAACCTGCACAAAAGAATCATCGTAACCATGCATCGGCTGGCATTCCTGATTTTAACTCGAGATCCGGATTGGATAAGGATATCTTTACAAGGTAGACGAGTTTTACCCTCTCTTTCTGGGTCTGAATAATTTTGGGGGTAAACTCACCCTCGGGAGAAACAAAGGAGACATATCCCGTATAAACCTTTCCGGGAAAGGTATCCACCATGACCTCCACCTTCTGCCCCGGCTTGACTTTTCCGATCTGGGTCTCATCCACGAATATCTTAAGGTCCACCCTTGAGAGATCCGCAAGCGTCAGGACTTCACGACCCGGCGTCACCACTTCCCCCGGCTCAACATTACGACTCGTTATCGTCCCTGAGAAAGGCGATTTAAGTTGAGTATACCCCATCTGAATACTCGTCTGATCAAGGGCCGCTCTGGTCGCCTGAGCCTGGGACCTGGCGGCTTCAACATCCTGTCTGCCGGCTTGGATTTTTTTCAGATTGCTCCGGGCCTGCCTGAGGACGGCTTCTCCTTCGGCCAGCCTGTACATAGCGGTTTCATAGCCTAGTTTCACCGCATCCCGTTCCTTTTCCGAGGAAACGCCCCTCAGAAAAAGCCGTTCATATCTGTCATAATTTTTTTTGGCATCATCCATAACATATCTGGCGCTTGCAACGGCGGCTTCGGCTCTCTCAATCTCGGCGGGCAACGTTTTTGTATAGATCTCCAACACCGTTGAAAGCTGTTCCTGGCTTCTCAGCGATCTGTTCAGTGTTGCCTTCGCCTGATCATACCGTGCCTGGAACTCCGATCGGTCGAGTTCAGCCAGCACTTGATCCTTTTCCACATGCTGGCCTTCATTGACAGCCACTTGGAGCACCCGACCCGCCGCCTGAAAAGCAAGATTGGATTGGATCGCCTCAATCGTTCCCGAGAAGTATAATTCTTTGTGTCTGTTCTCCCACTGTCCGTAATAAACGAAACTGCCCACGCCTATAAGTAGGATAAAAAAAACGACTACGATGATGATTCTTCTCTTTTTCAAAGCAATTTCCTCCATCCTTCAGATGATCACTGTCCGCTGTTTCCCGAATCCTGTTCCACACCCATAGCCCTTTCCAGATTTGCATGACTGATATGATAATCGCCTATGGCGTTGGTGTAGTCAGATTTTGCCCTGGTCAACAAGATTTGTGCGTCAAGAACGTCCGTTGAAGTCGTCACCTGTTCCCTGTACCTTTCCTGGGTGATGCGGAAATTCTCCTCTGCCTGTTCGATGGCCTTCCGGGACACAAGGATCTGTTTCTCCGCCTCACGCATGAAGAGATCGGCATTTTTAACCTCAAGTATAATCATGTCTTTTATATTGGCCAAGGCGTCCGCTACCTGATTTTCCCGGCTTTTACTTATATCAACCCTGTTTTTTGTCCTTCCCCATTCCCAAAAATTCCAATTTGCAACCGCCATGAGATACCAGCTTTCCTGATCCTTGAATTCATTTCCGGAAACGCCGGGAGTATCTCCGAAACGGGAGTAATTACCGACAAGGGCAACATTGGGGAAAAACTCACTTTTTGTCTGGTTGACAATCTTTTTTGCCTGCTCTACTTTCATAGAATAGGCTCTTATCTCTGGACGGTTTTCGAGAGCAATCTCCTGACAATCCCCGGGAGATTTCTCAAAAGGTTTATATGCGAATATGTCTTCCACCTTCACTGGCGCGTCTATCTTTCTCCTGAGAAGCGTATTAAGTTTTGCCCGTGCCAGTTCAAGGCTGTTTTCTGATCTGAAAAGAAATTGCCGGCCATTGGCAAGCTGGACCTCGGCATGGAGAAGATCATTCCGCGGGATCATCCCGACATCAAAAAAGCCCTGAGCCATATCACGATGAGCCTCAAGTTGCTTGACCGACTGCCGCGCCACCACCAGAAGTTTCTCCGCCTTGATCACGTTAAAATAGGCAACCTTAACGTCTTGGATAATATCCAGCACAATTCCCCTCTCCTCCATTTGCGCGGCACTGACCCCAAGTTTGCTGGCCTCATAGTTCGCACGGATGCCTCCGCCGGTGAAAATCAGCTGCCTGGCCTCCAGCGCCCAGGTATAATTATCCTCAGTGCCCACGGTAACGACAGTTCGTGAAGCGGGAGTAGGAAATCCATGGATGGTGGAATACGGGGCTTCGTTATACCGGATATAGTTGTAAGAAGTGCTGAATTTTGGCAGAAACCCGGTAAATGCTTCCCGCTTCTGCGCCTCCGCACCGGTTACGCCTTCCCTGGCGGCATGAATGATCACACTTTGCTTCAAAGCCAAATCAATACTGTCCCGCAAAGTCAGCATGCCCTCCCCTTCTGCCGCTGACACAGACGATGACATCACAAAACAGCCCAGCAAAACAACAACCAATCTCCGTAACATGACATTTGGTCTCATAACTTCATAGTCCCACAATAATTGTTTTCTTTTATCGTTTAATGACTTGCAGAATCAGATGTGCCCTTCCCCCTAAAAAGTGAACACACACGTAAGCTGCCATAGACAGCTTGCTAAAGTCAACAGGAGAAACATATCCCAAAGCTGAATGTCTCCTGAGCCTGATTGAGGCGCCATGGAGTTCCCAATCCAGCAGTTTTTTGTCTTTCTTCAGAACATCAAGAAACATTTGTACTCTTAGATCCAACGATTTATTTTGCCGCTTATTGGAAAACCGCAGGAACTTACTGACCCAGTAAGCTTAAAAAGGGATTTGGGTTTCCGGTGCCAACTTACGCTGGGCAATAAACTTTTAAAACTCAGGCAAAATATCATTCATCTTTCTGCTCCCGATGACGAAAACCCCTCAACCTGTCCATCATTTGCCAATAATCACGGATAATACGCATTACGCTTTTCCTGATAATAACCACTTTTTATAGAAGGGTTCAATAACAATTATTTGATTTTAAAGGAATATGGGTGTAAAAAAATTACCCAAAGAATTTTTTTTTGTTCAGACCGGAATAGTATGTAGTATGTATATTAATTGTTAGCGTATGATTTATCATAAGTGGAAAGAAAACTATGATAGTAAAATAGATAGAAGAAGCAGTCCACAATGCTGAAAGAGAAAATAAGAAAATTGCGATGTTCCACTACCAAATTTTGATTCATGCGGACGAACTTAAAGGTATGGACGCTGTCCAATTTTGTCAGGAAATCAAAGTTCCTATATCTTATGCTACTGAATTCAGAAAAATGTTGAGCCTTGCCGCGCTTATGAAAGAAAAAGGCACAACTATTAATGAGCATTGACAGATCTAGATTGAAAAAAGTCCGCTAATCAGTCGCTACAGCCGATCGCGGCCCCATGGGCCACTCCGGCTGAGCTTTTCGTTAGCTACACACATTACCCATGAATAGGAGGTTTTATGTTTAAAGTAATGCAGAATGGCGTGAATCGTTTAGATATTGAGCTGAGTGGAAAGTTAGACGCTGAGGAAATGAAAATTGCGTTAGATGAACTTGTCAGTAAGTCGAATAATATTGAAAACGGCAAGATGCTGTATGAAATTATTGACTTTCATCTTCCGTCACTAGGTGCAATTGGAATTGAATTTTCTCGCCTTCCTTCAATGTTTGGACTTATGAAAAAATTCGATCGCGTTGCGGTATTGACTGACAAGGCTTGGCTAAAGAATGTAAGTGAACTTGAGGGGACTTTGTACCCAGGTCTGGAAATAAAGGCTTTTAATAGGGGTCAAAAAGAAGAGGCAGAAGCCTGGTTATCAAGTTAGAACGACAATTCTAATAGAAAACAGCTAACCTGACACTTCACCAGACGCGAAGAAGCGTGGCACTGAATCGGAGATACCGTAGTCGCTCGTTTTTCCTACCGCGCGCTGGTGAGCTTTTCGTTAGGCGTTTGTAAAGAAATAGAGATTAGAATTCAGACTGCTTGAAGGAAATAGAAAAACACAATGAGCAATCACATAAATAGCGTTACATTGCATCCTGAAAAGTATCCATCGGATTGTCATTACCCCTTCTCTTTACCGATTTTTAATCAAACTAAGCAAATGCTGTTCGAATCCCCAGTAACCTTTTTCGTAGGGGAGAATGGTACGGGAAAATCTACTTTATTGGAGGCATTAGCACTTGCGAGCAATATCCATATTTGGCGTAAACAAGAAGGTGCACGCTTCCAGGTTAACCAATATGAAAAACAATTATACAGATATATCTCCATAGAGTGGGCAAATGGAAGCGTACCAGGATCGTATTTCGGTTCAGAAATATTTAATGATTTTAGAAGAATACTCGATAGTTGGGCAGCCTCAGATCCTGGGCAATTAAATTATTTTGGTGGAGAATCGTTGGTTACACAATCGCATGGTCAATCTATGATGTCTTATTTTCGTTCCCGCTATAAGATAAGAGGAATCTACTTTCTAGATGAACCAGAAACAGCGCTATCTCCCAAAAGTCAACTTAAATTGCTAGATATACTTCGTGAAAATAGCAAAGTAGGACATGCACAGTTTATAATAGCGACACATTCCCCAATTTTGTTGGCTTTCGAAGATGCTAAGATATACAGTTTTGATCATAGTCCAACAAGTGTAATAGAGTACCAAGAAACTGAGCATTATCAAATATACAGGAGCTTTCTTCTTGAGAGATAAGAAATTTTAAAATGCAAGTTTTATTATTGCTAAATTTAAAAATCTTGTAACAAAGGTAAACCAAGCGGCCAACCAAGCGTTTAACACCGCTTCACTGCGGTACGCTCGGACGCCGTGATCGGCGCCGGTTAACTTAACGTTTGATTCTCAAAAACATAATTTAAATTATGGATCTTAAAAAAGCAATTTCAGAAAGGAGAAGCCATAGGCAATATACAAATAAGAAGATCTCTCAGGAACAAATAGAAGAGATCTTGGAAGCAGGACTCTTAGCTCCTTCTTCCAAAAACCGCCAACCATGGTATTTCGTATCTTGCGGACCTAATAAAAAAAATGTGATCCTTTCTGTTTTAAAAAGAAAAATTGAAGAATTAACTTTAGAATCAAAAACTGTTGGTAGTTTGCCGATTAGTACAAACTCGATTAAAGTATCTTCTGAATTTCTGCTGGTTTACAATCATTATTCGAATAAAGAGGCTGATTATAATAAAAACCGATGGAAAGCTGACATTCTATCCATTGGTGCTTGTATTCAAAATATACTTCTTGCTGCACATAGCAAAAATATACAAACTTTATGGATTTGCGACATATTATATGCTGAAGCAGAGATTAATAGCCTTACGGGAATAAATGATGAATTGGTTGCTGGAGTAATACTTGGGATCGGAGCCCGAAAAGATATTCCAAGAAGGCCAAGGATAGAATTGGAAAACAAACTAGTCCGAACTAACTAAACCGAACAAATGTTTTAACACGACGTTTTTCGTCGCTGCGCTTTGAAAAACGCGGGTTAAACAAGCGTTATCTTCTAATAAATTATCAGGAAATTGTATGAATAAATTAAATGAAGTCATTATTCGAAATGCACGTCCCTCTGATCATGAAAAAGTTATCTCGGTGATGCCTGAATGGTGGGGCGGCCGTGATCTATCCTCCTCTGTGCTAAAAGTTTTCTTCATACATTTTAGCAATACAATCTATATTGCAGAAATAAATAATGAGTTAGTTGGCTTTCTAGTAGGTTTCATGTCGCAATCGGAAAAGAATGTGGGATATGTGCACTTTGCCGGGGTTCATCCCAAATTCAGGAAGTCAGGTATCGGACGTCTGCTTGTTGAAAAATTTTATGAGGAGTGCAAAAAAAATAAGAGAGCGATTGTTAAGTCCTGCACTTCACCAATTAATAAGTTGTCAATTAGATTTCATCAAAAAATGGGTTATATGATTGAACCGGGTGACGGAATTATTGATGGTGTGCCTGTTACATTGAATTATTTGGGGAAAGACAATCCCAAGGTTCTTTTTAAAAAGGAATTAAGATAACCAGTCAATTCAGCCGATCACTTACGCTCCGGCTGATTTCTTCGTTATATGATCTTAATTAAAAAGTGAGAAATAAACTACAAATGGAAGAAAACCAGGAAAATAAAATCGGGCTGGAATTAAAGTATCATCTAATAGGTTGGATACTTTTTATTATATGTGCCATTTTTTTCATCGCATCAAGCTTGAAAAATCATGATACTTTGGCATTCATAGGTGGTGTTATCTTCTTAATTGCCTGTATAGTTTTTCTTATACCACTGGTTAGGCCAAATAAAAAAGCAGGGAAAGACACAACAATACATGATGATAAAAAAACATATAACCAAGCTAATTCAGCCGACGTAAAAATACGCGCGGCTGATTAGCGGCGTTATAAGGAGAAACTATGGAAGATAAAAAGGCATTGACGGCACCATGTGGATTAGATTGCTTCAATTGCGATATCCACGAAAGCAACCTGACAGATGATCTTGCCGAATTGATTCATGCAAAAATGGGTGTGCCGAAGGAGGAAATAGCGTGCAAGGGGTGCCGCCAACAGGACGGCAATCATTATCATCTGCCGCAGGGATGTGCAACTCTTGATTGTGTTAAAGCGAAAGGCGTGGCATTCTGCTCCGAATGCAATGAATTCCCTTGCGTTTTGCTGGCACCTATTGCTGATCAAGCCTCCCGTTTCCCTCACAACATGAAGTTGTACAATCTCTCTCGTATCAGAAAGATCGGGCTTGATCGCTGGATTGAAAAAGAGGCCGCCCCGATACGAAAGAAATACTTTACGGCAAACTTCGTTGTAGGCAAGGGTCAAGCGGATTAGGATATAGCAATACGGGATAAGCCTTATAACAAAGCGCTTACAACCGACGCGAAAAAGCAGCGCGGCTGATTAGCAGCGTTATAGGAGGTAGAATACATGCCATTTCTTGAAGATGTTGTTCTTACTGAATCAATAGAAATTAAAACAACGCCGGAACGAATTTTCAGCTACCTGACTGGTATTGTTGATGATGAGAGTTTTAAGACATTGCATTCGGACAATGTTTGTTTCCGGTGGCTGAGAGGTCAACCGTGGATGGTAGGATCGGTAGCATATGCTGAGAAATGTCTTCATGGTAAACTACACAAATTCAGATTCGTAGTTACTGAAATGTTACCGAATAGGCACATAGAATACGCGCCAGCATCACGACTTATGAAGAAGTTCTTCCCGAGAAAAGAATTCACCATTGAAAGAAAAGGTGATCTTTGTATCTTCATTACATCTGCGACTTTTCGTGTTGGTTGGATTGGTAAGACATTTTTCAAGAGAGCTATTGATAATGGCTTGGCGAGTTTCAGAAAATACCTGAGAGAAGAAGGCGAAAACCTGAAAACTATTCTAGAATCGCGGTACACATAACAAATCACTACACTGGACGTCGCTACGCGCCGCCAGTGAGTTCAATCGTTGGGCATAAGGCATACATAAAAAATCGCAATGTTAAAGGAGCGTCATAATGTCTGAACAGCAAGAGAAAGTGACTGTGCGTTTAATAAACCAGAAGGTTCAATTTATCGGGGTATCAGATGCAAATCCTGAACAACCCATCACGTTCGATTATAAACCTCCACTCGGAGACGGGCTGGGTTATAACGGACTTGAATTACTACTTATGAGCCTGAGCGGTTGCAGTGCTACAGCCATTGTTTTTCTACTGAGAAAAATGGGGAAAACGGTATCTGGATTGGAAGTGCATGCAGAAGGCATAAGGAAAGAAAAGCCGCCCATAAAATTTGAAAAGATCTTTATAAAATTTATACTGGATTCAAAAGACACCAAGGATGCAGACATCCAAAAAGCAATCCAACTCTCTGAGCAATCAGTCTGTCCTGTTTGGCAGATGATAAAGAACAATGTCGAGGTGGTACCGGAGTACAAAATCATTACTTAGTGGAATAATGGAAGACTAGCCCAAAGAGCTAATCCAGCGGACGACTTTCAGCCGTTGCTGATCTGGTCGTTGGCCCGCAAGAAAGAGGAATATGAGACCATGAATTCAAAGATTTCTATCAGGAACGAGGCGCATGACGATGTTTGCACGATAACTGAGGTGACTATCATAGCGTTCAAGACCTTGGAGATCAGCAACCATACGGAGCAGTTCATCATCGAGGCGCTACGTGCCGCCAAAGCTCTCACGGTATCGCTGGTTGCAGAAATGGATGGCCGAGTGATAGGGCATATTGCTTTCTCTCCCGTGACCATTT
>CAZSYH010000018.1:0-36036 GCA_964610735.1 uncultured Syntrophaceae bacterium
AAATAACTCATACACCTTGCTTGTCCTTTTGCTTGTTTTCTGTGTTGTGTCAAAGCTTACATAACTCGTTATGCGCGCTTCAACACGCCTTGAAAACAAACAAAATTACGGCGCAATCTGTATAACTTATTTATTCTTGATTCCTTAGAAACTGCCTGAGAGAGGAAAACCGCATGAAACAGCAAAATAAGTTTGACGAGGTCCTTGCCGGGGCATACAGAAGGATGCATCTCTATACATGAGCAGAGGCCACCCTGCAGGGTCTGCAGGACATGTGGGATCTCCCAAAAAATTCCTATTCATGGGCTACGGCCGGATACATGGGTGCCATATCGACGGGACAGACGACCTGCGGTCTCCTGATAGGATGCAGTGCGGCCATCGGCCTTCAATGCGGGAATGGCAGAGCCGGGGTGCCGGAGGAACACGCGTCCGAAAGGGACAGGGCCATTGGGGGGGTGGAAAGCCTCTACCGTGATTTTCTGGAGAGATTCGGAAGCACGGACTGTTATACGCTGTGCGGATGCAACTACTCCGATCCTGAAGACCTTGCGCGCCATATTCGGTGTGAAGGATGGAGGGATACCTGTGACATCTTTCTCAAGTTCGTTATGACAAAATGCGTTGAGATGACACAGGAGAATCAGATATGACACGGCGGCGAGGGGATACGCCGCTCCTGTCAGTGACGCTCAGATAAGCATTCCTCCGTCGCATGTGATGCATGTCCCCGTGGTAAAGGATGCGGCATCGGATACGAGATAAAGTACCGCCCCCGCCATTTCCAGGGGCTGCGCGTGCCTGTTCATGGGCACCTTTTCTATCGCGTATTTGTAGATATCATCATTTAAAAACAGCGCCGCGGCAAATTTTGTCTCTGTAAGCCCGGGAAGGAGCGCGTTTACCCTGATATTCGCGCTCGCGAGTTCCTGCGCGTAGGCCTTTGTCATGCTTATCAGGCCTGCCTTCGTAATGGAATAGATCCCCTGAAAGGGCGCGGGGCTTATGCCGTTCACCGATGCCACGTTTACTATGGACCCACCCCCGGTCCCGGTCATAAGCTTCGCGGCGTGCTGTATCATGAAGAAGGGTCCCTTGAGATTAACATCATTGGTCTTATCCCACACCCCCTCATCAGCCCCCATCATATCGCCGAAGTAGGGATTGGTCGCGGCATTATTTACAAGGATATCCAGCCTGTCAAACCTGTCCTTTACCTCCCTGAAAAGGTCACCTATCTGATCGAGTTCCCCCATATGGCATGCAACCGGTGCGGCGACCCCTCCTGCTTTTTCGATCTTTTCCGCTACATCCTTGAGCGCATCCAGTTTTCTGCTGACAAGGACAACCTGCGCGCCGTATTCCGCCAGTGTCATGGCAATTGCCTCACCGATACCTCTGCTCGCGCCCGTAACCAGGGCAATCTTCCCCTCCAGAGAAAAATCGACTGTCTTCATGCGGTCCCTCCATTCTTCTTTTTTCGTTAAATATCCTGTCTTCGCAGGTTGTATTTTGCCATTTTCAGTTGGAGACCCTTTCTGCTGAGGCCTAACTGCAGGGCGGTCTTGCTGACATTTCGACCGCATTCTTTCAGGACCTTTATAATCATGTCCTTTTCCATCTCTTCTGTTTTGCCTTTAAGAATATTCTTGAAAGACCTTTTGGGTTCGGAGGGACCGCCTGCCATTTCAGTCGCGACAGGAAATCGCACCTCCTCAGGAATATCTTCAAGGGTTATGGTATTGCCTGCGGCCAGCAGCACAAGCCTTTCCATGAGATTTTCCAGTTCTCTGATGTTTCCCGGCCAGCCATAATTTATAAGAAGTTTTCTTGCCTTCGGACCGATATGTTCTATCCCGCGGTTGAGCTTTTTGTTGAATTTGCTGAGGAAATAGTCGGCAAGTGTACCTATATCCGCTTTTCTCTCCCTCAGCGGGGGGAGCTTTACGGGAAATACATTCAACCTGTAATACAGATCCTCCCTGAACTTTCCCTTCCCTGCTTCCTCCAGGAGATTTTTGTTTGTAGCTGCAATAAGCCTTACGTCAACTTTTATTGTCCGGAGGCCGCCCACCCTTTCAAATTCCTGATCCTGGATAACCCTGAGGATTTTTACCTGCATATCCTTCGGCAGGTCCCCGATTTCATCAAGAAACAGCGTGCCTGTGTGTGCCAGTTCGAACCTGCCGGGTTTTCTGTGAATTGCGCCCGTAAAGGCCCCCTTTTCAAAGCCGAAAAGCTCACTCTCCAGCAGATTTTCCGCGATAGCGGCGCAATTGATTTTAATAAGGGGATTGTCTCTGCGGGGGCTGTTTCTGTGAATTGCGCGGGCGAGGAGTTCTTTCCCTGTGCCTGTTTCGCCCGTAATCAGGACGGTTGTGGCCGTGGGAGCTACTTTTCCAATAAGATCATACATCTCCACCATGCATTCGCTGGAGCCTATAATGTCATGGCGGTCTATTTCATCGGACGACAGTACCGGTTCGTTTTCATTCAAGGCGTTGGTTTTAAAGGCCTTGCTGATGATGTTTTTCAGGTCATCCTGGTCGAATGGTTTTGTAATATAGTCAAATGCCCCCTTTTTCAGTGCTTCTACCGCTGTTGCTATGGTGCCGTGGGCGGTAATGACAATCACAGGAATTGAGGGGTAATCTTTTCCTATTTCATTCAAAAGGCCGAGGCCGTCGAGTTTCGGCATTTTGAGGTCCGTAATAACGACAGCCACATCGCCGTTTTTAAGCACCTCGAGTGCTTCGAGACCATCGGATGCCGTGGCGACCTCGTACTTTTCCCTCTTAAGCATGGCCTCTAAAACAAGAAGCATGTTTAGTTCATCGTCAACTATCAGTATCTTTTTCATATTCGGCTTATTTGAGTTGATTTTTACAACCCGGAATAATTATTACGTGATTTGTTCCCTGTCAAGGTATTTAAGCGAATCATATTCTTATGAAAAAGACCGTTCCACTGCCGGGGGTTGATTCCACATCTATACGGCCGCCGTGGTTCTTTATAATCCTCTGACATACGGAAAGGCCAAGCCCGGCCCCTTTTTTCTTTGTTGTAAAAAAGGGCTTGAAAATGTTTCTTAGCTCATCCTTGCTTATTCCGCAACCCGTGTCGCGGATGGCAATTTCTAAAGCCTTGTCTCCACCATCTTCGATTCTGGCAGTTGCAAAGCTCAGGATGCCGCCTTCGGGCATTGCTTCAACGCCATTAAGCGCTATATTCAGGACAACCTGTATCATTTGTTCACCGTCCACCTTTACGTCCGGTAGATCAGGGGCTGGATTTTTTTCAATAACTATATTTTCAGGTAAACCGGCTGCCTTGATCAGTGATATAACCTTGTCCACGATACGATTTATGCCCTGCACTTCCGCATTCATCGAATAAGGGCTGGCATAGTTGAGGAACTGTGACACAACGCTATTCAATCTGTCCGTTTCCTCTACTATAATACCGAGAAGTTTATGGTTCTGTGCGGATCCCGCCTCTGACTTGAGGTATTGGGCGGCGCCCTTTATGGAGCTCAGGGGATTGCGTATCTCATGGGCAAGACCGGTTGCCATTTCCTCCAGGAGCATTGATTTTTCTTTTTCTATCTCTTCGTCAATGGCATAAAGTGACACAGATACGTCCCTGCCTTCAAAGAAGAGACGGTCTGAAGTCTTCTTCAAGATCAGTTTGACCGGATCTATAAAAATAACGATTATAAAAGATGCCATCAATGCACTGTTTAACGGAAGGATTGTATTTTTTCCGAACAGACCTGTAATAAGGTAAAGGGTGATGGTCACAAACAGCACAAGGACAAAGACAATCAGGGCTCTGACCATAATTTCGTGAAGCTCCGGAAGGCGGGGATGGGTTATGATTATCAGAGTGAAGTAGATCAGAACGGTTATCGCGATATTGGACATGGCGGGAATCCTGTAGCCATAGCAGTGAAATATATCGGAAACGCTTAAAGCTGCCGCCAGGGCGCAGGCAATGGCTATATAAACCAACCTCTCCTTTTCTACATCCGGTCCCTTCGTTTTAATGGAATCAATAAGCGCTATGTAGCAGTAAATCATGGCGGAACCGATATACAGGTAAAAGACGAGATTCAGATAAGACCACCCGTAACACGGCGTGAGACAAATGGCCGCAAGCAGGAAACTGCTGGACGCGGTTGATATTACAATTTTCCTTGAAGGGAACTTTTGCCGGGTTAAAAAGGAATGGCAAAAGGCAATCAGCGATGGCGGAATTGATAATGCCCCCAGATAGCTGATGGATTTCCAGAAATTAGCGTCAAAAATCCCGTAGAAAAATGTCCCGGTCTTTTGAAGAAACAGGGCAAGGCACAGGAAGGCAAAAGAGAGCTGGGCAGGAGACCTCTTTTGCTTGATGAACAGAGAAATCGAAATTGTAAGACTGATTGCCGCCAGGGCGAAGGTTTCCATAATCTTCCAATCAAATATGATCCATTTATAAAACTTGCAACCAGCTAAAAATAAAGTGGTAACTTTCAGTCGTTATGGCATCCTCAAGATTGTATAAATAGCGATACCCCCCTGAGACAATGTGCTGCTATAGACCAGAGAGAAGAAAAACCTCGATAGAAACCCATTATAACACTTCGGGATGATCAGGCAATGGTAAAAATTGGTTGTAAAGGGCAGAAATTTTTCTGCTGGATCAGTGCGTAAAACAGTTCCCTGTGGGAACATAACTACGCACTTCGCAACCCCTTTCTGCCGTGTACTCAAAATATTTAATATATGAATCCATAAGTATCTCAAGGTGTTGTAAGGGGACAGGATTTATTTCTGTTGCTGGCATGGATGATGCTCAGAATGTAAACATCGTGGAGTTGTGCTTAATCAGCAAAAAGGAGAATTTGTTTACGATGAATCAAAAAACTACAGCGGTTGTTTTCCCCGGTCAGGGCTCTCAGCGTTCCGGTATGGGGAAAGATTTTTATGATAACACCCCGGTAAGCAGGGACACCTACCTTGAGGCCTCGAAAATTCTGGGATGGGATGTTGCTGCCATGTGTTTTGGCGAAGACGAAAGACTTAATCTGACCGAATATGCTCAACCCTGCATACTTACCACAGAAATTGCCATGTTTCGCGGGCTTCAATTTCTATTTGATTTTGCCCCTGAATATTTCGGGGGGCACAGCCTGGGCGAATATACGGCTCTGGTTGCCGCGGGAGTTCTGCCTTTTTCTGAAGCTCTGAAGATTGTTCGGGATCGGGGACGTCTGATGCAAGGCGCGACACCTGTGGGAACGGGAGGTATGGCTGCGATTGTAGCAAAAGATCTGGATATGGGCGCAGTACAAAGCGCATTGGACGGACTCCCGATAGACATTGCAAATGATAATTCTACCAGCCAGGTTGTCGTAAGCGGTATGTCCATCGCAATGTCCGAAACGGAAAAGAGGCTTAAGGAATCTGTAGGCGACAGCCAGTCTTTTCGTTTTATCCCCCTGAATGTCAGTGCCCCCTTTCACAGTCGTTTTATGGGTGCGATAAAAGAGGCTTTTGGGGAAATATTGGGTAACATAGAAGCAAAAATAAAACCTGCCAACGCAAAAAGGGTAACTTCAAATTTTACCGGTCTTTTCCATTCGGACAACCCAAGTGAAATTGTTGAGAGAATGGTGTCTCAGATAACAGGCACGGTACAGTGGAGAAAAAACATGGAGACCCTTGCCGCCTCGGCGAATTCAATTTTCGAAATAGGGCCGGGACGTCCCCTCAGAGGGTTTTTCAAGACCATAGATCTGGCATGCCAGTCGATTACGACATTTTCAGCAGCGCAGAGGGTGTTTGAAAAAGCCGTGGCGCTCTAAAGAAGTTTTTACCGACGCGTAACAAGTGGTTTTCAACCCTCGCCCACTCCCGTTTTATAAAAAGATAAACGTGTTTTAAACTATCCCGACTCGGCGGAATTTATATCAGCGAACAGGTGGAAGCCTGATGGGGTACTGTAAATTTTTCAGGAGAATAAAACATGAATTTTGATCTTACCGATGATCAGCAGATGTACATGGAAACGGTTCGAAAATTTGTCAGAAACGAAATAACACCGAAGGTTATGGAGATGGAAAGAAACCATGCCTTTCCCTTTGATATAATCAAAAAAGCATGGGAGGTCGGCCTGTTGAATCTTTCTATTCCCCAATCGGTGAAGGGGTATGAGATAGATATTGTTTCAACGGCGTTGATTGTCAGGGAATTATCTTATGGTGACACCGGAATCTCAACATCGTCCATGTGCAACGATCTTGCCAATATCGTCATTGCACAGAATGGAACGGAGGAACAAAAAGACGCCTTTCTCCAGCCCTTTGTCGAAACTCCAATAATTTCAGCTTTCTGTCTGACAGAACCGGGTGCAGGGTCTGATAATTTGGCCATGACTACATTTATAAAAAAGAGAGATGATGGAAAGTATGTCCTGAACGGGGAGAAGTGTTTTATTACAAATGCTTCTTACGCTTCCCAATTTACGGTGTTCTGCAAGGTCGGGAAACCGGGCAGCCTTATGGTGGCCTGTGTAATTATTCCCAGCGATTCTATTCTGGACGGGAAAGTTACCTCTCAGCCTTTCGATGCCAGGAAGATTGTCTTACCAGGAGGAGGTACGGTTATAACGGGCAAGCCGGAAGATAAATTAGGGCAGCGCCTCTCGAATACGGCAACGGTAAAGTTTGAGGACGTGGTTATAGAAGATCATCAAATCATCGGGAACAGAAGGCTTGGATTCAAATATGCCGTTGATGTCCTCGATTACGCAAGGCCCATGGTCGCGGCGATTGGTGTCGGTCTTGCAAAAAGGGCCTTTGATATTACGCTGGAATACACGAAGGAGCGCAAGCAGTTCGGGCAGAGGATCTGCGATATGCCCGTAGCGAGAGACACGCTGGTCAAGATGTGGAAAAAAGTGGAACTGGCCGATCTTGCCCTGATGAAGGCGGCATTCAAGGTTCAGGAACAGGCCGATGACAGGAGCATCTATGCCTCTCTGGCGAAAAACGTTGCGGCGGAAGCAGCCCTTTTCTGCACAAAAGAGGGGCTGCATCTTCACGGTGGTTACGGCTTCATGTCAGAATACGAGATATCCAAACTGGTGCGTGATGCCCAGATCATCGATATATATGAAGGTGTGAGAGAAGTTCAGGATATGATTATAGGGCGGGAGCTGGTATAAAAATGTTGTATCTTCATGGGTTAGGTCACTTTCACCCCGAAAGTGTGATTACAAACCGGTTTTTGGAAGAACTGGATATAGGAAGCAGTGAGGAGTGGATCCTGGAGCGTGTTGGGATACGTACCCGCCGCACGAGCCTGCCCCTGGATTATATAAAAACTACAAAAAACAGAGATCCCCGGGCAGCATTTGAGGCGAGTCTGTACACGAATGCGCAAACGGGAGCCCTTGCAGCGCGTCTGGCCTTGGAACGCGCTGCCGTGAAGCTTGAAGATGTGGGAATGATTGTATCCGGAAGTTCGACACCAGATCATGTGACACCAGCCGAGGCCGCCACCGTGGCGGCAGAACTGGGAATGGATGTTCCCTGTTTTGATCTTAATTCCGCATGTTCAACCTTTGGAATACAGATCAAGTTTTTGTCCGATATGAAACCGGAAACGCTTCCGCCTTACGTCTTGGTTGTCACCCCTGAGAGTTTTACGCATTCGGTTGACTATTCTGACAGAAAGGTGGCTCCGTTATTTGGTGATGGCAGTAGTGCCGCGGTTGTGTCTGCCTCAGTTCCTTCAAAAATGGTATTTGAGGCGTTCTTTGCTGATTCGAACCCGCTATCGTGGGACGCTGTGTGTATCTCCCGCATGGGACACTTCGGACAGAACGGAAGCGCTGTTCAGGGTTTTGCCATTCGTAAGACAACAGAATCTCTCAGAAAATTACAGGAAATTTACCAAATAAATTCAGGGCGATTCAAATTTGTGGGGCATCAGGCAAACTTCGGAATGCTGAAAACCGTATGTGAGAGGTGCGGTATCTCTGAAGAAGATCACTGGCACAATGTTGTGGATTACGGCAATACTGGAGGCTCAAGCGCTCCATGTGTCCTGAGCCAGAGCTGGGACAGGTTTCGTCCCGGAGATCATATAGCATTGGTCATGGTTGGCTCGGGGCTTACCTGGGTTCACACGATGCTGAAGATTCAGTGATACAGTGGTTAGTGGTCAGTGGTCAGTTTTCTTCTGTTCACTGTTCACTGTTCACTAACCACGGGATCACTGTATAAAGTGAGGAAATAATGGAATACTCTGAATTTATAAAAAGCGAAAAATTTGAACTGAATGATCTGATTGCTTTTGCTTACGGACGATTGGTTGATGACCCTCCTGATAATTTTGCCGCCCGCTTGCCGGCCCCGCCTTTTCTCATGGTGGATCGAATCCTTTCGATAAAAAGTGACGGCAGGAAGGGGTCTATTATCGCCGAGCAGGACATAAGGATGGATGCCTGGTATTTTCAGTGTCACATGCCGGGAGATCCCGTACAGCCCGGTTGCCTCTGCGTGGACGCAATCTGGCAACTGCTGGGATTTTACTGTAGCTGGAGGGGAGGATTAGGCGGCGGCAGGGCGCTGGGCTGCGAGGAAATCTTCTTCAACGGGCAGATACGACCATATAATCAAAAGGTTCGTTATGAAATTGACGTGAGACGTTTTTCCCATCTTAAGGATTCGGGTTCAAGCATTGTCATAGGAGACGGCAGGGTGTTCGTGGATGATGAAATGATAATGACCATTAAAAATGCCCGCACGGGAATCTTCAGGGGAATTGTCTACCCCGATTATCCAAAGATGTCACCCAATTCAAGGGGTGGAATTATAAAGAGAGAGATATAACTGCTTGAGTTTAAAGTTTGAAGTCTAAAGTCGTAATAAAGGGAATCAAACAACAAATGAATATGAAACCTGAAACCCGAAACCCGAAACCCGAAACCCCGGACGATAAGCCCGTTGCCATTGTTACCGGAGGCGGAACAGGAATAGGCGCTGCGTGCTGCAGGGTCCTTTCTGCTGAAGGATTTAAAATAGGTATCCATTATCGGAGAAGTGAAGCCCAGGCAAAGGATGTCCTGTCTCAAATAGAAGAAGGATTTCTTTTGAAAGCGGATCTGGCCGATGTGGATGAAGTGGAAGAGATGGCAAAGTCTATCAAGGGTATAGCCGGTCGTGTGGACGTGTTGGTCAACAATGCCGGAATTGCGGTTAACAGCGATATTAATTCGATGAAGATCGGCGAATTTGACTCACAGCGAACAACGTTGCGCGGTGCCTGGTACCTGACCAAACGAATATTGCGCCTTTTCATGCTCCGCAGTAACAGCGGAAGAATCATCAATATTTCCAGTGTGGTCGGGCATACCGGCAATGGCGGACAGATCCCGTACACTATGGAAAAAGCGGGGCTTGATGCCTTTACCAAATCTCTCGCGAGGGAATTGTGGGGGAGGAATATTCTTGTCAATTCGGTAGCCCCGGGATTTATTGATACGGCTATGACGAAGAGTCTTCCGGATGACGTCCAGCAAAAGATTCTTGAGAATATTCCCCTTGGAAGGATGGGCCGTCCTGAAGAAGTGGCCGATGTCGTGGCCTTTCTTGCCGGCAGGGGAACTTACATTACGGGAAGTGTCATTCACGTTAACGGGGGGCTGTATGGCGGCTGATAAAAAAACGATTGAAGATGTGCTTCTTCTGGTTCCTCAACAGAAACCGTTCCGTTTTATCGATGACATCATGGAAATGGATGAGGGGCATATTATCGGAACATACCGCTTCCGGGACGATGAGTCCTTCTATAAGGGACATTTCCCTGGCCGGCCCGTTACACCGGGGGTTATTTTGATTGAAACAATGGCCCAGACAGGGGTTGTTGCCTTCGGCATATATCAGCTCATGCGGCAGGGAATGTCATTCGATCAAATTAAGCGGCTGGTTACCCTTTTTGCCATGGTTGATGATTGCGAGTTCAACGGTATCGTGAGTCCGGGAGAAATGGTTATTGTTAAGGGTGAAAAAATCTATCTTCGCAGAGGAAATTTAAAAACGAAGGTCAGTATGGAAAGGGAAAACGGAGAAGCTGTCTGTTATGGCATACTGACCGGAAGGGGAGTTGATATCAATGAAAAATAGAGTTGTTATAACAGGAATGGGAGTTGTGGCGCCGAACGGACATGGGCTGGACAATTTTGAACAGGCTCTGCGCGAGGGGCGGTCAGGAATCCAATTCATTCCCAGGCTGAAGGAACTAAATTTTTCCTGTCAGATAGGGGGCATGCCGGAGAGGTTTGATGATATTCGCAAGAGCTATTTTGACCACGAAAAGCTTATGTCTCTAAACGATAATATCGGATATATATCCGTGTCTGCTGTCGATGCATGGCGTGACGCGGGATTTGACTGGTCTGACGAGAACGACCAGGTAGACTGGGATACCGGCGCCATTCTTGGGTGCGGTATCGGCGGTATGGATACGATTGCGGAAAAGGTTGTTCCCATGGTCAATGAAGGGAAAGTTAGACGCATGGGAAGCCGGATTGTCGAGCAGGTCATGAACAGCGGGACAAGCGCCCGTGTAGGGGGGCTGCTGGCACTTGGAAATCAGACCACGTCAAACTCCGCCGCTTGCAGCACGGGGACAGAGGCTATTGTAGATGCAATGTGGAGGATACGAACGGGGCAGGCAAAACGGATGCTGGCTGGTGGTTCTGAAGGGGCATCTCCTTATATATGGGCCGGATTCGATTCCATGCGTGTCATCGCGCGCAAGTTCAATGATCAGCCGGAGCAAGCCTCCCGCCCGATGAGCGCCTCGGCAAACGGCTTTGTTCCCGGAGCGGGAGGGGCCGTTCTGGTTCTTGAAGATTTGGAAACAGCTCTTGACAGGGGAGCAAAGATTTACGCGGAAATACTTGGCGGTATTGTTAATAGCGGCGGTCAGCGCAACGGCGGTTCCATGACTGCGCCTAACCCGGAAGGGGTCCAGCGCTGTATCAAAGGAGCAGTGGCTGACGCGGGCATATCATCCGATGAAATTGACGCAATCAACGGTCATCTGACGGCGACATTTGCCGATCCGTATGAGATAAGCAATTGGTCGCGAGCTCTCAATAGAGGACCTGAGGATTTTCCGTATACAAACTCTACCAAATCGATGATTGGTCACTGTCTCGGAGCAGCAGGAGCCATCGAGAGTGTTGCCGTTGTTTTGCAGTTGCATAAAGGGTTTTTGCATCCATCTGTCAACTGTGAAGATGTGCATCCCGAAATTGAGGCGTTTGCGGATAAAATTCCTCACAAAGTCATGGAATACCCGGAGTTAAAAATCATGGTCAAGGCCTGCTTCGGCTTTGGAGATGTGAACAGCTGCCTTATTTTTAAAAAGTGGGAAGAATAAATTACGTTTCGAGTTTTAAGTTGTAAAATACAAAGATTGTAAGGAGAAAAAGAATGGACGAAAAACAGATTTTTCAAGAGATGGTTAATATCCTCAAACCCTATGTAAAAGATCCGGCTTTGCTGGAAAACGCGACAAAGGATACACATATACTCGATGATCTCAAGGTCAATTCCGCGCGTTTGGTAGATGTGATCATCAAGTGCGAAGATGTCTTTGGCATTGAAATCGATGATGATAATGCCGATCAGATCCGGACCATCGGGGATGCTGTGGATGTAATTCATGGTAAGTTAAATTAGGACAATTCATGAACTGGACAGCAAAATTTCTCCTGTACCTGCAGCACGTTATGGGACACCTGTCTATTTTTATCATTGCCCCCTTTGTGTTTATTGCTGTAGAGCTGATGAGGTACACAGTAAGGGACTTGAACAAAACGAGGAAGGTGGTCCAGAACTTGTTTAAACAACACAGGGGTCCCTGGATAGTGTGTCCCAATCACCTGACAATGATAGACTCTGTGATTCTTGCTTATTCTATGGCGCCCCTGCATAGTTATATGCTTAATTACAGGATACTTCCCTGGAACCTTCCGGAGAGGGCAAATTTTCAGAGTAACATCTTTCTGGCCGGTCTTTGTTATTTAGCAAAGTGTATCCCCATCAGCCGCGGTGGAGATCGAAGGAAAATGAAATCCACCATGGACAAGTGTGCCTATCTCCTGAAAAATGGAGAGAGCTTACTCATTTTTCCGGAGGGTGGACGTTCACGGACAGGCCGTGTGGATACAGAAAATTTTTCCTATGGGGTGGGTCGCCTGATCGCCAATGCCACTGATTGCCGGGTAATGTGCGTCCATCTTCGGGGCGATGGCCAGAAAACGTACAGCAACATTCCTGAATTTGGTGAACATTTTACCATAAAAGTAGAGACATTCAGCCCTGATATGGAAAACAGGGGGTTGAAGGCGCAGAGAAGTTGTGCAAGGCAGATAGTGGAACGCCTGTCTCGAATGGAGCAAGACTATTTTGATAGGCAATGATATTGTGGATATCGCCGATCCTCAGGCAGTGGGAAAGAACCGGGATATCCGGTTCATAAACAGGGTATTCACGCCGGATGAGCAGCAAAAGATTCTAAACAGCGATGAACCGGACATTTTTCTCTGGAGCCTGTGGGCGGGGAAGGAAACAGGGTACAAGGCGATAAGCAAATTATACCCTGTCGTTTCCTCTTCACCCGGACATTATCAAATAAAGCTATCCGACAGACCTCTGCCCGAATCGGGCACCGTTTACACCCCCTGTGGCCCGGTACCACTCCGGTTTTTTATAACCGGTGAGTATATCCACTGTATCGGCGCGACGACAGACGAAGACATGGTTTCTATTGTCCGAAATGTTCAGGAAATACCTCAACACCAGTTTTGTCCGGATTATAAATCGGATTTTGTCCGGAATATGGTCAGAAAAAAGATATCACGTTATCTGAAGGAAGACCCGGAAGCCATAGAGATCATTCGCCCAAAGGGGCGCCGCGGCCTTGGACCCCCGGTAATATATGCCGGAAATAAAAGAACCTCAATTGACATCAGTATGAGTCACGACGGCCGGTTTGCAGCCTGCGCGATTTCAGGGTGCCATAGTTAGAGAGGTATCTTCTTCTCTTTAATGGGGGAACGAGAAATAACATTTCCCCGGTATTTTTCTTAAAAACCTGTTGACATGGTTCTTTCCTATTGTTATACGGAGACCATGTTTTTAGTATAGAGTTGAAGGTGAGCGCAACATGAGAAGCATAATGGTAGAAACGAGCTGGTGGTGGCAAAACTCAGAGGAGGGGTTTGTCTGCCGCTAAAGTCTTGAATTAAACAGATATCAGGCCGTGGAGAATCTCTCAGAATCTCCACGGCTTTTTTGTTTTTTATCACTAAATGTTGCATGCAAAAAAAGGCCGTGAAATTATCACGGCCTTTTTTATTTTAAGAACAGAGGTAAATTTAACATGTACAATCCATCATTTGAAACTTTTGAAAAACTTGCAAAAAAGGGAAACCTGATCCCCATTTTCAGGGAAGTCCTGGCCGACATGGAAACCCCTGTCTCAGCCCTCATGAAACTGCGTTCAGAATCTCACTCCTTTCTTCTGGAAAGCGTGGAAGGAGGTGAAAAATGGGGGCGCTACACCTTTCTTGGATCTGACCCCCATATAATTTTCAGTGTAAGAGGAGAGGATGTCCTGATTCAGAAAAACGGGAACATTGAACGCCATAAGCATGGCGGAGATCCTCTGAAGTTTCTGAAGGATTTAATGGAACGGTACCAACCCGTTCCTGTGGAGGGTCTCCCTCGGTTTTACGGTGGCGCAGTGGGATTTCTCGGTTACGATATGGTGCGATACCTTGAAAGGCTCCCCGCCGGAGCCTCGGATGATTTAAATGCCGATGATGCCGTGTTTCTCATAACCGACACTCTCATGATCTTTGATAATGTCCGGCACACCATCAAGGTGGTGGCCTGTGCATTCACCGAAGGCAGAGAAGACCTTCGCGCGCTCTATGAAGAGAGCATCAAAAAGATAGAAGAACTGGTCGGAATGGTGAAAGCTCCCCTCGAAAAGGAAGATCACCCTCAAAAAGGGGGGAATGGTATCTCTCTTCAGTCCAATATGACGCGGGATGAGTATAAGGACATGATTAAAAAGGCCAGGGAATACATCGTTTCGGGCGATATAATCCAGGTTGTCCTCTCCCAGCGGTTTCAAATGAAGAATGGCATTGATCCCATAGATCTCTACCGGGCTCTTCGCTATATCAATCCCTCGCCATACCTTTTTTACCTGAAAATCGACGATCTCATCCTTATCGGGTCTTCTCCGGAAGTCATGGTCCGCCTTGAAGAAGGGGTCGTGGAACTCAGACCCATCGCCGGAACGAGAAGAAGGGGTGAAAATGAGCAGGAAGACCGGAGCCTCGCCAATGAGCTTCTGCAAGACCCAAAGGAGAGGGCGGAACATATTATGCTCGTCGATCTGGGAAGAAATGACCTGGGAAGAATTGCGCGGGTTGGCAGCGTTCAGGTCAATCAACTGATGGTCGTAGAGCGGTACTCCCACGTCATGCACCTCGTTTCCAATATTCAGACTCAATTAGCCCGGGGTAAAGATTGTTTTGATGTTCTTAAAGCCACTTTCCCGGCAGGCACCCTGTCGGGAGCGCCGAAGATCAGGGCTATGGAAATCATCGATGAGCTGGAACATACCCGGAGAGGACCATATGGGGGGGCAGTCGGTTACTTCAGCTATACAGGTAATATGGATCTGTGTATCACCATCAGAACCATGGTGGTCAAAGATGATAAAATTTCCATTCAGGTCGGCGCAGGAATTGTCGCAGATTCCGACCCCGATGCGGAATATGAAGAGACAGTCAATAAGGCTGAAGGAATGATGCAGGCCATCCGGCTGGCAGCATCGGAATTTGAAATAACACAAAAAATATAATGGAGAAAAAGATATGATTTTGATGATCGATAATTACGATTCCTTTACCTACAACCTTGTTCAGTATCTTGGACAACTTGGTGAAGAAGTTGCGGTTCACCGCAATGATGAGATCACCATTGAAGAAATTGAGGAACTGCAGCCTAACGCGATCTTCCTGTCTCCCGGTCCCGGTTCACCGAAGGAAGCAGGGCTGACGGTGGATATAATCAAACATTTTTATAAAACAATTTCCATTATGGGAATCTGTCTGGGCCACCAGGCAATCGGTTACGCGTTTGGCGCTGATGTTGTCAGGGCTGACAGGCTTATGCACGGGAAGACCTCCGAAATCATCAATGATGGTAAAACAATTTTCAAGGGACTCCTCAGCCCTTTCACAGCGGGCCGCTACCATTCCCTGATCCTGAATCGAGATTCCATTCCGTCGTGCCTTGAAATCAGCGCTGAAACGGAGGCGGGAGAAGTCATGGGCGTCAGGCACCTGGAATATCCGGTGGAAGGAATACAGTTTCATCCGGAATCGATTCTTACCCCGCATGGAAAAAGGATTATCAAGAATTTTCTGGAGATGAGTAATAATTAAAGGAGGGGTTTTTATAATGATAAGAGAAGCGATAGGAAAAGTTGTTAACAAAGAGGATCTTAAGGAACGGGAGATGATGGAAGTTATGGATGAAGTGATGGAGGGTGAGGCAACGCCGGCCCAGATCGCGGCCTTCATCACCGCCCTGAGGATCAAGGGTGAAACAGTCCTGGAGGTCACCGGGGCGGCACGAATCATGAGACAGAAGGCTACGAGGATCGATGCCCGTTCATCCATTATCGTGGATACCTGCGGAACCGGAGGAGATGGAATGAACACCTTCAACATCTCTACGACCGCCGCCTTCGTGGTGGCAGCGGCAGGTATCACCGTGGCGAAGCATGGGAACCGGGCCGTCTCCAGCGGATGCGGAAGCGCCGATGTCCTTGAGGCACTGGGAGTGAATATCAGTGTAGGACCGGAAATTGTGGAAGAATGTATTCACGAAATCGGTATCGGCTTTCTTTTCGCCCCCAGACTCCATGGCGCCATGAAATATGCAATCGGCCCGCGCAGAGAAATCGAAATCAGAACCATATTTAACATGCTGGGACCTTTGACAAACCCCGCAGGGGCAACATCACAGCTCATCGGAGTCTATGATCCCAGCCTGACGGAGATGTTTGCCGGTGTATTGAAAAATCTGGGGACAAAAAGGGCCTTTGTGGTTCACGGCTTCGATGGTCTCGATGAAGCCACAGTGACGGGTGAAACACGGGTCTCCGAATTGAAGGACGGATTGATTACTACCTACAACATTAACCCTGTCGATATTTTCGGCGAGGCCTGCCGTGGTGAGGATCTCCTCGGCGCCGATGCCTCATATAACGCGCAAATCACTAAGGATGCCCTGTCAGGCAAGAACGGGGCATGTCGCAAGATTGTTCTTCTCAATGCCGCGCTCGCCATCATGGCGGGAGAAAAGGCCGAAACCATTGAGGAGGGAATTGCCATAGCCGAAGAGTGTATCGACAGTGGTGCTGCCATCAAGAAACTGCAGGCCCTTATTGAACTTTCCAACAGCTGAGGGAAAACGATGATTTTAGACAGGATTGTGAAATCAAAAAGAAGAGAAGTTGATCATCTGAAGGGGTCAACGTCCCTTGAGGCGCTTAAAAAAGCTGTCAGGACTTTGCCTTCTCCCCGTGATTTCAGGAAGGCGATCAGCGGTCGAGACTGTTCCATCATTGCCGAGGTGAAGAAGAGTTCCCCTTCCAGAGGAAGGATCAGAGAAGATTTTGATCCCCTCAAGATTGCCTCCATTTATGAAGCAAATGGCGCCGCGGCTATTTCCGTACTTACGGATGAAGAATTTTTCGAGGGGAAAAACTCATACCTTTCGGAAATAAAGGAAACGGGTTCCCTCCCCCTTCTCAGAAAGGAATTTATCATAGACCCGTACCAGATCTACGAGACAAGGATCATCGGAGGAGATGCCGTTCTTCTTATTGCGGGTCTTCTGGAAGAGAAAACGCTCAGGCAATTTATAGATCTGGCGGAATCGATAGGCCTTTCACCCCTGGTAGAGGTTCACTCCACGGAAGAGATGGACAAGGCCCTTGCCGCGGGTGCGGGGATTGTAGGAATCAACAACAGAAATCTAAAAACCTTTTCCACCGATCTGACAACCAGTCTGGAGCTGGCGCCTTATGTTCCCGGAGACAGGATCGTGATCAGCGAAAGCGGCATTGAGACGCGAGAAGATATCGAAACTTTAATGAAAAAGGGAATCCATTCTTTCCTTGTCGGTGAGACATTGATGAAGGCCCCCGACATGGGTGGAAAGTTAAAGGAATTACTGGGAAAGTAAGGGGTGAAACAATGACGGAGATAAAGATCTGCGGGATCACAAACCTTGATGATGCCCTTGCCGTTGCCGAAAACGGGGCCGACGCGCTGGGCTTTATCTTTTACCCCAAAAGTACCCGGTACGTATCACCGGAAAAGGCGAAAGAGATCATTGAAAACATTCCGGGCGAGATAACGAGGGTCGGAGTCTTTGTCAATCATCATGCCGATGAGATCAAGGAAATCGTTGAATTTTGCAGCCTCAACCTTGTTCAGCTCCACGGGAATGAAACACCTGAGTACTGCCGTCAATTTCCTGTATCCATACTGATCAAGGCCTTTTCACCCAGAACGGAGAGTGATCTTCAAACATTGAAAGATTACCCTGTAAGAGCCATCCTTGTGGATGCCCATGACCCTGGACTCTACGGTGGAACGGGAAAAACATCAAACTGGGAACTGGCCTCAAAGATCAGGGAATCGCACCCGCTTATCCTCTCCGGCGGTTTAAATATCGACAATATTATGGAGGCTATCGAGACTGTACACCCCAACGCGGTGGACATTAACAGCGGTGTTGAGACCTCACCGGGGAAAAAGGATCACAATAAGATAAGGAAGATTATTGAGATTGCGCATCAGAGCAACCAGTGCGCTGACGGAAGAGAGGCTGCTCTATTCAATGATCACGTAAATTTTTAAACCTGGAATATGATGACTTCGCAAAAAACCGATTTTTTTGCGAAACCGTCAGAATCAGAAACTCAAACCACAAAGAAAAGGTGATAGCATGAAAAAAACACTGCCTGACAAAAAAGGCCATTTCGGAGTCTTCGGGGGCCGTTATGCTGCCGAGACTCTGATGCCGGTTCTCCTCGAACTGGAAAAAGCCTATAACGAAGCAAAGAAAGATAAAACATTCAGAAAAGACCTCGCATATTATCTTCATGAATACTCGGGGAGAGAAACTCCTCTCTATTTCGCGGAGGGACTCACGGAAAAACTGGGAGGCGCACGGATCTATCTGAAACGGGAGGATCTCAATCATACGGGCGCTCACAAGATCAACAACACCCTGGGACAGGCCCTTCTTGCGAAAAGGATGGGGAAAAAGAGGGTAATAGCGGAAACGGGGGCCGGTCAGCATGGTGTGGCAACCGCAACGGTCGCGGCCCTCTTTGGAATGGAATGCCAAGTCTTCATGGGCGTGGAGGATATAAGAAGGCAGGCGCCTAATGTCCTGCGCATGAAAATCCTGGGTGCTGAGGTCATACCGGTTTCATCCGGAACGGGAACGCTTAAAGATGCCATGAACGAAGCGATGCGCCAGTGGGTATCGCGTGTTAGAGACACATTCTACATAATCGGCAGCACGGCAGGTCCTCATCCCTACCCTGTGATGGTACGGGATTTCCAGACCGTCATCGGCAGGGAAGCAAAGAGGCAGATCCTGAAAAAAGAGGGAAGTCTCCCAGATGTACTCATCGCCTGCGTGGGGGGGGGCAGCAATGCCATGGGGCTTTTTTATCCCTTCAGAGATAACCCTGAAGTTGCATTTATCGGTGTGGAAGCCGCGGGAAGTGGGATTGCCACGGGCAAACACGCGGCAAGCATATCTGCAGGAAAGCTCGGAGTGCTTCATGGGAATAAAACGTATCTTCTTCAGAACAAACACGGTCAGGTAAATGACGCACATTCTATCGCTCCGGGACTTGATTATCCTGGTGTCGGGCCGGAGCACAGCTACCTTCAAGAAACTGGCAGGGCCAAGTACGTAACGATAGACGATGCTGAAGCTCTTGAGGCCTTCATGCTACTGTCAAAATGTGAAGGAATAATCCCCGCCCTGGAAAGTGCCCACGCCATCGCCTATGCCATGAAGCTGGCCCCTACCCTGGACAAGGAAAAGATAATCGTTGTCAACCTGTCAGGCAGGGGAGACAAGGATCTGGGAACCATTAACGAAATAATGAAGGTCCATTAGCCATGAGACGGATTGAAAGAAAATTCAGAGATTTGAAGAAAAGAGAAGAGAAGGCACTCGTTGCTTATCTGACGGCGGGAGACCCTGACCTGGAAAAAACGAGGGAGATAATACTTGGCCTGGATAGTGCGGGCGTGGATATTCTCGAAATAGGGGTCCCCTTTTCCGATCCAACGGCCGACGGGCCCATCATTCAGGCTGCCTCCCGGAGGGCTCTGGAAAACGGGGCAACACTTTCCAGAATCCTTGATATGGCAGAATCTGTAAGAGAGTTCAGCGATATCCCGATAGTTCTTTTTGGCTACTACAACCCTATCCTGAATTACGGAAATGAAAGATTCGCAAAAAGGGCAAAGGCAGCTGGCGTCGACGGGATTCTGGTTGTTGATCTTCCGCCGGAAGAGTCCGCTGAACTGAGAAAATACACGGATAGATCAGGAATCGACTTTATCTCTCTTATCGCACCGACAACTCCTTCCGAACGGATCAGAAAGATATCCAGAAAGGCCTCGGGTTTCCTTTACTATGTTTCAATTACAGGAGTAACTGGAACCGCAAAGCCACAGTCTTCTGACATCGAAAGAGAGATGAAAAGGATAAGGGGCATAACAACATTGCCGGTCGTCGTCGGTTTCGGCATATCCACACAGGAACAGGCCAGAGAGATCGCACCCCATGCCGACGGAATCGTCATCGGAAGCGCCTTTGTCCGGCTGATCGAGGAAAACAGTAGCAAAGACAACATGGTGCGTACCGTTTCCGGTTATGCAAGAGAAATTAAAGAGGCCATCCGAAACAGATAAAGGACAATCCATTATTTGCGTGTTTTATAGAAACCCAGTAAGATTTATGGTAAATGGACACGAAGGAAAACTATATTACATTCAAAGGAGAGGGATTTGTGAACAAGCAGGAAATGATTGAGAAAGCTTGGGGTCAACTCTTTGTTCTTTAATATTCTCACCGCGAATCTTGCCATAACCGCCAAATCCCCATAAACTCAATCGGGCAACAGCCCGTAAAGAGTTGACCCCGCCCCCTCGTTAGATTGCTTCGGGCTGCCGCCCTCGCAATGACACTGAGTGACGACTTTTTACAAAACCATCAACATTACAAGAAAGAAAACGGTTGAAGAGGCATCTTTCCCCTGCCACCAGGGAGATCGAAAACATACCTCGGCAAACAGAGTCCGGAAATATTTCTCCATAACTTTTCCATAATCTCCATACCTTTCCAGATATCGGCCCGGAAATGATCGACACCTTTTACAGGCTCACACTGAAAAAGATAGTATGGCTTAACGGAAATACGCTGAAGGCTGTAGAGGAGATCCCGCATCACCTCATAGGAATCATTTACCCCTTTAAGGAGAACCGACTGGTTCATGACAGGGATACCCGCCCCGAGAAGCATCTCACACGCCTCCGCAGCTTCAGGAGTAACTTCCTTTGGATGATTAAACTGAGTAAGGAACCACAACGGTCGATATTTTTTCAGCATATCGCAAAGATCCTGATTTATCCTCATGGGAAGGACAACGGGAATCCTGCTTCCTATGCGGATTGCTTCAACATGTGGTATGGATTTCAGAGAGTGAAGAAACCATTCCAGTGCTTCGATATTCAACATCAGAGGGTCGCCACCGGATAAGATTACCTCACGGATCTGCTTTGTCCGGGAAACATAATCGATCATCATATGGGAGCTCTTCCTGGAATGCTTCGTTTCGGGTTCTTTCCATCTGTGTTTTCGATTGCAGTGACGGCAGTATGCCGCGCATGTACCGGTAACCATGGCGAGACAGCGGTCCGGATAGCGATGGATCAGGCCCGGGACAGCCATGTCTCTTTCTTCTTCAAGGGGGTCATCAGAACTTCCCGGCAAATAATCCAGCTCCCGGGGGTCGGGAAAACATTGAAGACGTATGGGATCTTTTTTATCCGATATATCAATCAAGGACAGGTAATATGGAGTGATGGAAAAACGATAGGTTTCTATAACATCCTTGTATTTATCTGCTTCCTGCAGCGCAATATTAAGAATCTCGGCCAACTGAGAAATCTTGTAAATCCGGTTCTCTATCTGCCAACGCCAGTCGTTCCAGCGATCTTCCTGCACATTTTTAAAAGGATTTGATTTTGAGTTTTCTTCTACCAAATTTACACCCTGAAGCGACAAAGCCGCAAAGTCAGCAGTGGTCGGTGATTAGACAGGCGAATCAGTTTTAACCGCTGAGCTCGCTTTTTATCACAATCTTAATAAACTTCAACGACAAATTAATAAATATTTTTCCCTTGACAATAATCCGGATTTATGACCATATACCCTCGCGTCTTCAGAGAGGTTATTTTTATGATGGGCAGAGTTATTAGTTTAAATTATTGGTTTAGCTATTTTTATTTTGGCGGATCGGTTTGTCCATCGCGCATGAATAGCTAAGTTCAGCAAATAAAAAATTCAAGCCATGGGTAGACCGAGAGGTTCTACACCATGGCTTTTTTGTTTATAAGACCATGGTGTGATCTCGGATACATCATGGTCTTTTTTTTACCAGGGAGGATTGAGAAATGATTATCGTAATGAAAAAGAATGCAACAGAAGCGCAAATCGAAAATGTAATCGATTGGGTTGAGTCTGTCGGTTACAAGACCCACCCATCCCGTGGAGTCGAACGGACGATTATAGGTGCAGTAGGAGACAACCGTGGCAAAGAAAATCTGAAGTTTGCCGAATCTCTTTCGGGGGTCGAAAAAACGATGCCTATCCTGAAACCTTATAAATTAGCCAGCCGCGAAGCGAAGGAGGGCAATACCGTCATCCGGGTCGGCAGCCTTGAAATCGGGGGGCCGAAATTCATCGTCATGGCAGGTCCATGCTCGATTGAAAGCGCGGAACAGATGATGGAGTGCGCCTTCATAGCGAAAAAGGGCGGGGCCGATATTATCAGAGGCGGGGCATTCAAACCGAGAACTTCGCCATACAGTTTTCAGGGCATGGAAGAGGAAGGCCTGAAGCTCTTAAGAAGGGCCGGCGATAAGGCGGGAATGCCTGTCATTACCGAGGTGCTCAATACATCCGATGTGGATCTTATAGAAGAATACACCGATATCCTGCAGATCGGCGCAAGGAATATTCAAAACTTTGCTCTTTTGAAAAGGGTGGGAAAAGCGAAGAAACCGGTGCTCCTCAAGCGGGGGATGATGACAACCATTGAAGAGCTTCTTATGTCTGCGGAATATGTACTCTCATCTGGGAATGACGATGTCATACTCTGCGAGCGAGGTATCCGCACCTTCGAAACTGCAACACGCAATACCCTCGATCTAAGCGCTGTACCCGTTTTAAAGGAGCTGTCTCATTTGCCTGTAATCGTTGATCCCAGTCATGCTGCTGGCAACTGGAAATATGTCCTGCCTCTGACAAGAGGGGCACTGGCAGTAGGGGCAGACGGTGTCATGATCGAAGTCCATCCCGAGCCGGAAAAGGCCGTCTCAGACGGATTGCAGTCCCTGAAACCGGAAAGGTTCTATGGGCTTATGGAAGAAATAAGAAACCTTGAAAAACTTTTGAGAAAAGAAGTGGAGGTGTCCGCATGAACAGAATCAAGATAAATCTCGACAAGCAATCTTCTCTTTCCTACGAGATTTGCATCGGCCATAATATTCTCGATCGCATCGGACTTGTCATAGCAAAAAACAATAGTGCCCATCGCTATATTGTGATTACCGACTCCAATGTGTCCGCCCTTCACGGGGAAAAATTTCTTGCTGTACTGAGGAATATGGGCATTAGCGTTGATCTGATTGAGTTTCCTGCGGGAGAAAACTCGAAGAATATTGACTCGATTCTTGCCATTGTGCGAAAGCTGATCGAGCTTGGTGTGGACAGGAGTTCCGCGCTGATCGCGCTGGGTGGAGGTGTAACTGGCGATATGACAGGTTTTATCGCATCTATATACATGAGGTCGATACCTTACATTCAGATACCCACGAGTCTTCTTGCCCAGGTGGATAGCAGCATCGGGGGGAAAACCGGAATCGATCTGTCGGAAGGTAAAAACCTGCTGGGAACATTCTACCAGCCGAAATCTGTTTTTATAGATCTTCAATTTCTGAATACCCTTCCGGACGGAGAATTCAACAATGGTCTGTCAGAAATTGTAAAGTACGGCATTATTGATGACACGGAATTGTTTAATCTGATGGAAAGGGAAACCGATGGAATCAGGGAGCGGGATCCGGATCTTCTGGAAACAATTGTCGGACGATCATGCAAGATAAAGAAGGGTGTCTTCGAGATTGATGAGAGGGATATGGGTGTGCGCCGTATACTCAATTTCGGACATACAATAGGACACGCCGTCGAGGCAGAGTCAGGATATAAGATTTCCCACGGGAATGCCATATCCGTCGGCATGATTGCATCGGCCAGAATATCGGAAAAGCTGAAGCATCTTTCATCTGGAGACCGGGACAGGATAGAACATCTTGTCAGATCGATAGATCTACTTGATCATATCCCCGAATCAATCAGCACGGAAGGGATACTCTCAAAAATCAGGACAGATAAAAAGAAGAGAGGTGACACTATCCACTTTGTATTGCTGAAAAAGATCGGGGTGCCCTTTATCAATGGCTCTGTAGAAGAGGCACTTATTCGTGAAACCATTGAGGGGTTGAGAAAATGACACGGGGATCACTGAAAGAATTGAGGGATAAATTAAAAAACAGGGATGAAAAGATCGTCAAGCTTTTAAACGAACGAGCCCGAATATCACTGGAAATCGGAAAAATCAAAAAAAGTCAAAGCTTGAACATCTACGATCCCTCACAGGAAAACAGGGTTTATCATTATCTGAATGAGATCAATGAAGGCCCGCTGCCGGAAGGATCTTTGGAAAAAATCTTCACCGAGATTCTATCCGCATCAAAAGCCCTCCAGTCTCCTGTATCGGTAGCTTACCTGGGTCCGGAGGCATCATTCACGCATGCGGCGGCCGGGGCTCATTTCGGGAAAAGTGCTTCCTTCTCCCCTCAATCAACCATATTCGATGTCTTTGACCGGGTGGAGAGAAGAATGGCGAACTGGGGCGTCGTTCCCGTGGAGAACTCTCTTGAGGGTACTGTCAAGCTGACGCTGGACAGATTGACTTCAACACCCCTGAATATTCTGGCCGAGGTTTTTCTCAGGATCAACCATTCCCTTATGTCCACCAGAAATGGTCTGGACGAAATAAAGAGGGTTTATTCTCACCCCCAGGCCCTGGCCCAGTGTCAGGAATGGCTCAGGAAGAATCTGCCAGGCTGTCCCCTCCATGAAATGGAAAGCACGGCAAAGGCCGCGCAGAAAGTACTGGAAGACGATGAAGGAGCTGCCATCGGCAGCAACAATGCTGCTTCCGTCTACGGACTCAATATCATCTCGGAGGGGATAGAGGATCATCCGTCAAACGTCACCCGGTTCCTCGTTATCGGCAGAGGAGAAAATAAACGAACGGGCAGGGATAAGACTTCTATCTTCTTTGGAACCCGGCACATGCCGGGAGCACTGTGTCACTCATTAGAACCCTTTGCCGGAAAAGAAATCAATCTGGTAAAGATAGAATCTTACCCCATCAAAGAGAGGATGTGGGAATATTTATTCTTCGTCGATTTCAACGGGCACAGGGAGGAAGAGAAAATAAAAGAATGTCTGAAAGAGCTTCAAAGGCAATCCACCTTCGTTAAAATACTCGGCTCTTACCCGATGGGAGACACCAAACCATGATCTGCATACCCGTTATCGCGGCAACGAATGAAGAGGCCATGAAACAAATGTATAAATGTTTCCCCCTGGCCGACGTTGTAGAACTGCGAATCGACTTCATCAGGAATGCGAATTTAGGAAAGCTGCTTTCCGCGAAAACCGGCAAGATACTTGTAGCTGCACGCAAGAAAGATGAAGGAGGGAATTTCGAAGGTGACGAAAAAGAAAGGTTCTCTCTCCTGAGCGAGGCAGTCACTTTAAGGGCCGACTTTATTGATATAGAGCTGAGCACAGATGAAACCTTTACAAGAAAGCTTTTAGAAGACATAAAAAAACATGGAGATCAAACGAAACTGATTGTCTCCCATCACGATTTTGACGGAACTCCGTCAGAGAACAAGCTGCGAAGCATATTCAATGAATGTGCCGGCAGAGGGGCTCATATTGTGAAGATAGCCACCTTTGCCAACTCCGCTGAGGATAATCTGAAGATATTGAAACTGATCAGTTACGCAAAAAAGACGAACCGGAAGATTATCGCCCTTTGCATGGGAGAGAAGGGGAAAATAAGCAGGATTATGGCGCCCTACTTCGGTTCATATTTGAGCTTCGCCTCTCTTGAAAGGGGGGCGGAATCCGCCCCGGGTCAGTTAACCATTGAAGAAATGAGAGAAATTTTCAGGATTTTAAAGGATGAAAAATAATTCAAAGACATTTGCCCTCTTCGGAAACCCGGTAGGGCACAGTCTTTCACCACTGATGCATAACGCGGTATTCGAAAAAATGAACATCGATGCCCGCTATGTGGCAATCCGCGCGGAAAAAGCCCGGGATATCCTGACGGAGATTAAAAAGTCGAACATCCACGGAGCAAGTATAACGATCCCTCATAAAACCGCCATTATGGAATACCTTGACGAAATCAGTGACAGTTCCGTCAGGATCGGCGCGGTGAACACCATCACGGATTCAAATGGCAAACTTAGGGGAGACAATACCGACTGGACGGCCCTTGTTCTTGCCCTGAGAGAATCAATGGAAATTAAAGGAAAGACATTTGCCATCCTGGGTGCGGGAGGAGCCGCGAGGGCTGCCATCTTCGGCATCCTGGAAGAAGGGGGATACCCGATCGTTTTAAACAGAACGACAAAAAAAGGAGAAGAAGTGGCAAAAGAGTTTGGATGTGACTTCTATCCCCTCACAGAAATTGGAAAAATAAAGGGAGACTGCCTGATTAATACAACCCCGGTTGGCATGTTTCCGGACATGGAAAAATCGCCCGTAAGCAGGGATGTACTCCAAAACTTCAGATGGTTTATGGACATAATTTATAATCCCCTGAAAACAAAGCTTTTGAAAGACGCCGGGGAGGCTGGATGTTCGATCATCACAGGCGTTTCAATGTTTGTCCATCAGGGAGCGGAACAGATAAAAATATGGACAGGTCTGCGGCCTCCCATAGATTTTATGAAAAAGATTGTCATGGAAAAACTGAAAAATGAAAGAGATTAAACGGATAAAAAATCTGGATGCAACCGTCAGCATACCCGGCTCGAAAAGCTACACACATAGGGCCCTGATAATTGCCGCTCTCGCCGAAGGATGGTCCTTTTTACGTAATTCCCTGATCTCGGAAGATACAAAATATCTTATGGGTGCGCTTCGCTCCCTCGGCGCCGACATCCTGGTTGCGGATAAAGATATCATTGTAACCGGGACCGGTGGAAATATAAAAAATCCCGGGAAGAAACTCTACCTGGGAAATAACGGCACTGCCTTGAGATTTCTGACTGCGGTTGCCTCTCTCGGCACGGGTAAATTTACACTGGATGGAAGCGATCGCCTCAGAGAAAGGCCGGTAAAACCCCTTCTCGATGCACTGAAAATGTTGGGGATTGACTGCCGGGGCATGGACAAAAGCGGCTATCCACCTGTCACTGTTCAAGGTGCAGGCATTACGGGTGGAAAGGTAACCTTCACCGATATCGAAAGCAGCCAGTACATATCTTCCATCCTTATCACCTCCCCCTATGCGAGAAGCGATGTGGGAATAGAACTTGAGGGGCTGACAGTCTCCATGCCCTACATCGATATGACCGAGGGGGTTATGAATCATTTCGGCGTGGAAGTAACAAAGAGAGGAAAAAATGAATACACAGTCAAGGCGCCTCAGAAATACACGGGGCAAAGATATCTGATCGAAAGCGATGTATCGAGCGCGTCCTACTTTTTCCTGGCTGCGGCTCTCTGTAAAGGGCGGGTTAGAGTCCTGAATACAAATCCGAATACCCTCCAGGGAGACATGGGGTTCTTGCAGATTCTGGAAAAACTGGGCTGTCATATATTAAGGGGAATCGACTGGGTGGAAGTTGCAGGCAGAGAGTTAAATGGAGGAGACTACCGGTTCGATATGTCAGACATGCCGGATATGGTTCCGACTCTTGCCGTTTTGTCGGCATTCAGGCCCGGGCAGACGGTGATCAGCAACATCTCTCACCTGCGTTTAAAGGAAAGCAATCGAATAGAAGCCCTGGTAAATGAACTGAACCGTACAGGTATCGACGCAAAGGAACTGGAAGATGGCCTTGTCATCACCGGAGGCACACCTCACGGCGCTGAAATAGAGACGTATGACGATCATCGGATAGCAATGAGCTTCGCAATAGCGGGGCTTGCAACAGAAGGAATAATGATCAAAAATCAAAGATGTGTTGGCAAATCCTTCCCGGGATTCTGGAATGTGCTGGATCAACTATACAAATGAAGAATATTATTTTAATCGGATACCGCTGCACGGGGAAAACATCAGTCGGGGAAAAACTTTCCGAAAGGTTTGGTCTGCCTTTTTTTGATACCGATGACCTGATCGTCGAGCAGGCGGGTATGTCCATCAGTAAAATCGTAGAAAAAGGCGGTTGGGATTTGTTCCGCAAGAAAGAACAAGAAACGATCCGAGGACTCTCTTCGATGAACAAAAGCGTCATCGCTACAGGGGGTGGGGCATTTGAAAATCATGAAAGCGAAGAGGCCTTGAAAAGAAATGGCCTTTTTGTCTGGCTCACTGCCGACGTGAAGACGATTACGGAAAGGGTGCTCGCCGATCAAAATAGCCCGGGTCGGCGCCCTTCCCTTTCCAGTAACGATCTTGAAACGGAAACCTCGTTAATTCTAAAAAAAAGGGAGCCCGTGTACCGGGAGCTTGCCGACATTACCATTGATACTTCTGAGAGGAATATTGACTCGATAGCAGATGAAATCTGTAATTTTTTAAAGAAACAGGGTGGGTTGAGCAAAACGAAATCCAGCACAACAAGGAGCAACCATGTCAGGAAATACAACAGGAACGATATTTAAGGTAACCACATGGGGAGAATCACACGGGAAGGCCATCGGTGCCATAATTGACGGCTGCCCGCCTGACATTCCGCTCAGTGAATCGGACATACAGGAAGAACTGAACAGGAGAAGTCCAGGGCGCGGACAGTTAAGCTCACCCAGAAAAGAAAAAGATACTGTAGAGATCCTATCCGGCACGTTTGAAGGAAAAACAACAGGTACACCCATTTCCCTGATGATCAGAAACAGGGACGTCAAAAGCGCCGATTATGACCAGATCAGGGACCTTTTCAGACCGGGCCATGGAGATATTACATATTACAGGAAATACGGAATCCGGGATTACCGGGGAGGCGGTCGCGCCTCCGGTCGTGAGACAGCAGCCCGGGTAGCCGCGGGAGCGATC
Source organism: uncultured Syntrophaceae bacterium (assembly GCA_964610735.1). Lineage (GTDB taxonomy): Bacteria > Desulfobacterota > Syntrophia > Syntrophales > UBA2210 > UBA2210. Next base: position 28,791 of record CAZSYH010000018.1, read on the forward strand.
GCAAAAAAGGTAATCGCCATGGAAGGGATAGAGATCATCGCCTACACCAGGGAGTTGGGCGGCATCGCGGCAGAACGGATCACGCTGGCTGATATCGGCAAGAACAATCTCCTTTGCCCCGACATGGAAGCAGCCGAAAAAATGGAGAATAAATTAGAAGAGGCAAAGAAAGCAGGTGATTCCATTGGTGGAATTGTGGAGATCCTGATTAGGGGATGCCCCCCCGGGCTGGGGGAGCCGGTATTTGACAAGGTCGATGCCGATCTGGCCAAGGTCCTCATGAGTATCGGAACGGTAAAGGGCGTGGAGATAGGCGCTGGCTTTGAGGCGGCAAGAATGTCCGGATCTGAATGCAATGACCTCATAACCCCTGAAGGATTTGCGACCAACAACGCCGGAGGGATACTGGCCGGAATTACAAACGGCGACGAAATCGTTATCAGGGTGGCCTGCAAACCCATCTCGTCCATAGAAAAAGAGCAGCAGACCATCGATATTCACGGAAGACCGGACACTATATCGATCAAAGGCAGGCACGATGTATGCGTCATACCCCGCATCATCCCCATATGCGAGGCTATGATCGGTATCGTCCTGGCAGATCACCTGTTAAGACAGAGGACAAAATGAAGAATATTCAGATAGGAATTATTGGAGGCACCGGCGGGATTGGCAGGTGGTTTGCCAGGTTCTTTAAAAAGGAGGGGTATGCTGTTCACGTATCGGGAAGAAAAACCGGCATGAGTATGGATGAAATGGCCGAAAGATGTAAGGTTGTCATCGTCAGCGTGCCAATCAGCGCCACTGTTCAAGTCATTAAAAAGATAGGACCCGGAATGAAAAAAGAGTCCCTCTTTATGGATCTCACATCCCTCAAGGAAGAACCTGTAGCGGCCATGCTGGAATCTTCCATATCAGAGGTTATCGGTCTTCACCCCCTTTTCGGGCCAAATATCCGTTCCATGTCGGGAAAGAATATAGCCGTTTGTCCCGTCAGGACAAAAAAATGGCTTCCCTGGTTAACGGGAATTCTCAAAAGAAAGGGTGCCAATCTCATCGAAACAACACCGGAAAAACATGATGAAACGATGGCCATTGTTCAGGGTCTGACACATTTGAATACCATTACAATGGGACTGGTTCTCGGGGATGCCGGAAGTAAGCTTTCGGGATTGAAGGATTTTTCCACACCCATTTTCGATACAAAGATTAATATCATCAAAAAAGTATTTACCGTCAATCCAGGACTGTATGCGGAAATAATAGCCTTTAATCCGAACATCCATAAAATCCTTGACCTGTACAGCAAGAACCTGTCTGAACTAAAAAGCCTGATCGACAGAACAGACACAAAAGGCCTGACAGGGTTGATGGAAAACAGATTTCGGAATTTCCAATAATCTTCTAAAGTTCGGAATGTCCCCACTTTTTAGTGGGGACATCGGCAAGTTACCATACAATCTCAGGATGTATAATTCCCGCCATTGTTTCAAGTCCATCCACGATACGGGGAGCGGGGCGGCTTACCAGATCAGGATCTATTACATGGATGTTCCCCTTTCCCACGGCGGCAATATCCTTCCATTTTCCCCATGTTTTTTTGATAGAAGAAGCCCCGTTTTTAGCTGACGATACGATTATAATATCCGGATTTTTCAGGATTATTTCCTCCACACTGAAACGTGGATATCGTATTGTCGAATTTCCCGCGATATTCTTTCCGCCGGCCGCTTTTATCAGCCTGTCGATGACTGTATTTTTACCGGCGGTTATCATGGCGCCCGCTCCCACCTGAAAAAAGACCCCGGGTCTTGGGGAATCCTTTGTCAGCACGGCAACATGATCAATTCTCCTGCGAAGATCACCAACCAGTCGGCCAGCCTCTTTTCTCTTTCCGGTGATCTCGCCTATATCCATTATCATTGCGAGTATCTCGTCGAGGCTTCCGGGATTAACAATGTAAACTGGCAGACCTGTTTTCTCCAGCCGATCAACAGTTTCCTTCCTGTTTCCATCCGCGGTGCCTATAACAAGATCCGGATCAAGCGACACTATCTTTTCCAGGGATGGACTGATAAGGCCGCCTACTTTCCGCTTTGACGCGGCTTCTCGCGGGTAATCGCAAAATCTTGTCACGCCCACGATTTCCCTGTCCAGACCGAGAGCAAACAGGGTTTCCGTTATACCGGGGGCGAGTGACACGATCCTTTGTGGCGAAGAGGGTAGGAATATCTCCCTCCCCATTTTATCAACATACGTGCGGGCATCCCCCACAGCCGGGATGCAAAGGATTGCGAGCGACAGGGCAGCTATAAGTGTTTTTATATTCATTCCATATTCCTGCAGGTGGTCCCCCTCGACACCCAGATAAAGACGGTGATAAAGAAGACCAGGAGAGCAACCAGACCCCCGGCGAAAAAGTATACAGCGCTGAAGCTCCATAGTTCTTTGATCCACCCCACACAGTAGACAGCAAATGACCCAACCCCGAAAACCAGAATGAATTTTATTCCGTACCCGGTGCTTCTCCACTTGCCCGGTGTATATCTTGCCACAAGACTGTTCTCGATGGGCTGCATCCCCAGGGCGAAAAAAATATACAGACCGGCCGATATAACGAGCAGTTCCTGGCTTACCAGACCCATCAGGATGATGAAGGGGAGACTGAGGCCGTGGAATCCAAGGTATAGCCACCGAAGATCGTATTTGTCCGCCATTCTGCCTCCTAGAATCTGGCCAGGGATACCGATCATATAGATGATTGAGGCCAACAGCGTGGCAGCCGCCGTCTTTGCGCCGGTAAGATTATGCAGAGATATGCTGCTGAGAAAATCCCAGAGAAAAGAGGCCTTGAGCTCAAGATACGCCGGAAGGACAACGCTGTTGCCTCTGTAGACAAGACCGGCAATAGTCATGATAACACACAGGATCAGAAAATATTTCATGTTGTTGTTACCATTTTCCGAACTCGACGCGTTTTCCTTTGCCTCCGTCTGCACCGGAGTCTCGTCTATATCCACCATGAGCAATATGATTCCCCAGATAATACTCAAGGCGCCGATTATCAGATAGGTAACCTCCCATCCGACCAGCCAGTTCAAGAGGCCGGCCGTAAAGGGTGCACTGATCATCCCGATATTGCCCGCGACACCGTTAATGCCGAGGGCCATCCCCCGGTTCTTCATGCCGAGCGATATCAACCCCATTCCGGCAGGATGGTAACTGCTGGCAAAGAAACCGATAACGGCGAGGGAAAGCATCATGGATGTCCGGGTATCCGAAAAAGCGGTCAATATGGCGCCTAAGCTTGTCCCGATAAAAAAGATGATCAGGGTGATGCGGTTATTAAATCGATCCGAAATCATCCCCCAGGGGAGAGCGGTCAGTCCGTACAGGAGATACATGAAAAAGCTCATCTTCAGCACATCTCCCAGGCCCATATTCAACGAAATCATGAGCGGTATGGCCAGCGCCGGGAATATCATCTCGTAAAAATGCGTGAAAAAATGGGCGACACAGGTAAAAATCATTATCTTTTTTTCATTGTTCATAAATGGAATTCCTTGAAACTATTCTGAAAACGACAAACACTCATCAATCTTGGATTTTGAGTTGTTAGCCCTCTGAACCTGCTTGAAGGGTTATCAATCTCCGAGTGTGTACCTGAACTTCGCCACTATATTGAGCTTTGCCAGGCCGAACTCCGCGGGAAAGGACGCGAACGGGGCGGCGGACCTTATGGCGTGCAGTGATTCCGCGTCAAGTAATTCGTGGCCTGATGAGACGATGATACGGGAATCTGTTAGGAAGCCTTTTTCTATTATTGAAAACTCAACTACTGTGGTTCCTTTTTCCCCTTTGATGAAGGCATCCTCGGGATACGACCATGTTCTGTCTATGTTTTCTCTAACCTGAATCAGATACGGGTAGTACTTCGTATCCGTATTGTCAAGATCTACGGTATCCACGGCGCTGTTCCTGATGGATTTGCCGGCATTTTTCGGTGCATCACGAGCAGCCATCTTTTCATTGTTGCGCGTCTCGCCGGGTTTGTTCAGATGTTTTTCGAGGGTGACGGTAAAAACATCTTTCTTGCCTGTGTTGTCACAGTCTCCAAGGAAACCCGACAAGGCCAGAAAAACAATATGAACCGCAAGTGAGAGTATTATGGCTGTTAAAAAAATCTTTTTTGGAATCATATTCTCTACCGTTTAGTATATTATATGCGGTACTTTCAATCAAGCTTTCATCCGGAAATGGCCTTTTCCTGTTTACTATGATACTAACTTCAAATGCAAGGCGATGAGTATTTTATGAGAATGGCCCTTGGAGAGGCCGAGTCCGCCCTTGAATCGGGAGAGGTCCCCGTGGGCGCGGTAATCACCACGGAAGGCAGGGTGCTCGCACGGACCCATAACAGCCCCATCCTGATGAAAGATCCTACGGCCCACGCGGAAATACTTGCTATCCGGGAGGCCGCGAACAGAACAGGAAATTACAGGCTTCACGGGACAACTCTTTATGTAACCATTGAGCCCTGCCCAATGTGCGCGGGGGCAATCATCCATGCGAGAATAGCGAGGCTTGTATTCGGGGCCACAGATCCCAAGGGAGGGGCCCTTTCACTTTATGGTATGCTTAATGACAGAAAACTCAACCATTTTGTTGAAGTGACAGGCGGGGTACTTAAGGAAAAATGTAGTGAAATTTTGAGTAGATTTTTCCAGGAAAAGAGGATATGAAGGCAGGTTCAGTAAAAACGTACCTGTAGTCTATTGTTATGCGGAGAGGTACCGAAGTGGTCGTAACGGGATCGACTCGAAATCGATTTGGGGGCCAAAAGCTCTCACGTGGGTTCGAATCCCACCCTCTCCGCCATAATATAATTTTTTGCGGAGAGATGTCCGAGCGGCTTAAGGAGCACGACTGGAAATCGTGTGTATGCCCTCAAAGGTGTACCGGGGGTTCGAATCCCCCTCTCTCCGCCATACAGTATGACAGCCGGGCCCCGTGGAACGACGGATTGTGAACTCCGTCAGGTCCGGGAGGAAGCAGCGGCAGCAATTCCGACGTTTGCTATGGGTTCCCCGGCTGTCAGCTTTTAATCTCACACAGGCGCACCCATGGAATACCTTGTCCTTGCAAGAAAATGGAGACCCCAGGTATTTGAGGACGTTGTAGGACAGGATCACGTCGTCAAGACACTCAGAAATGCCGTCAGCCTTGATCGTATAGCTCATGCCTATATCTTCAGCGGCCCCAGGGGAACGGGTAAGACATCCGTAGCCCGAATCCTGGCAAAGGCCATCAACTGTGAAAAGGGGCCGACAGAGAAGCCGTGCAATCAGTGTGCGAACTGCAGAGAGATTACAGAAGGTATATCTCTGGATGTTCGCGAGATAGACGGGGCATCGAACAATGGGGTCGCCGAAGTACGGGAGCTTCGGGAAAATATCAAGTTTTCCCCGGTGTCCTCGCGCTACAAGATATATATTATTGACGAGGTCCACATGCTGAGCACTCCGGCCTTCAACGCCCTCCTCAAGACACTGGAAGAACCCCCCCCGCACGTTGTTTTTGTCTTTGCTACGACGGAGATACATAAGGTTCCGGCTACTATCCTCTCCAGGTGCCAGCATTTTGATTTTAAGCGAATATCCGTCAGACAGATAGCGGAAAACCTGGAACACATAGCAAAGGAGGAGGGCATCAGCATAAGCAACGCCGGCCTGTCCTGGATCGCCAGAGAAGGTGAGGGAAGTCTGCGGGACGCTCAGGGCATTTTCGACCAGGTTATCTCGTACGCCGGAACGGACATCAAAGACGGCGATGTGGAAGATATCCTCGATCTCGCGGACAGGCGCCTTATATTCGAGCTTTCCGGCGCTGTTCTTAAAAGAAACGCTGGCGCGTGCCTGAAGATTATTGATGAGGCCTACTATTCCGGCGTGGACATAAAGCATTTTTATCAGATGTTTCTGGGGCATTTCATGAATCTGCTTACGATAAAGATAACGGATGGCGATGGTGTATTAGGTGATATTCCCGACCATGAAACAGCGGATCTGAAAAAACTGGCGCAGGGGGTATCAAGGGATACAATGCAGCGTATTATGGATATACTGATGGCGGAGGAGGAGGACATACGCAGAAGCATGGAGCCACGCATAAACCTGGAATACGCCGTGGTCAGGATGGCGTATCTTGAGCCTCTTATACCCGTCGATGAGATCATTTCAAGGATGGAAGATCTCGAAGTGAGGCTTGGCGGAGGTGGCAGACAGGATATCCCCACAGCCCGGCAGCCCCGGGTTGATCAAGAGGCAGTGGTTTCTGAAAGCAACCAGAGCAAGGCGGATGAGATAACGGATGGTGATGGTCTGTGGCAGGATTTGAAGAGTTTTATAAAAGAAAAAAACCCTCCCTTAAGCTCAAAGATAGGCAGAGGAGAATTTCTGAGCTATGAGGGCGATTGTCTTAAGATAGGATTTCCGAGAGGTTACGTTTTCCTGGAGGACATCAAGAGCGCGACGCAGATGAATCTCTTGACACAGATGGCGGTGGAGTTTCTCGGGAAAAGAATAACGATAGATGTTAAACTGCTGGAAGGAGACGCGCTCAATTCCAACAACACGGCGTTAAATACCACGAGCACAACAAACCACATCAAGAACGAGGCGCTGAGACATCCCCTTGTGCAAAAGATCATGGATGTATTTGAAGGCGCTGAAATAGTGGATGTCAGGATAAATGGCTCAAGGAGGCAATAACAGTGGCACATGACATGGGAAAAATAATGAAACAGGCCCAGCAGATGCAGGCGAAGATGATGCGCGTACAGGAAGAACTGGAGGCCAGGACGGTGGAGGCAACATCCGGTGGAGGGATGGTGACCGCTGTGGTCAATGGAAAATATGAACTGATATCGCTGAAAATCGAAAAAGATGTGGTTGATCCGGAAGACATCGAAATGCTGCAGGATCTTGTCGTAGCGGCAATAAATGAAGGGGTGCGTAAGGCGCAGGGAATGGCCCAGGAGGAGATGTCGAAAATAACCGGCGGTCTCAACATCCCCGGTCTGGCATAAAGTGGACAGTGGACAGTGGACAGTGAGCGATAACGACCTTGCTTTATATTGACACTGCGGTTTACCCCTTGTACTGACAGGAATGATCCCGAAATCGTTACAATGAAAGGTTTCCAAAGATGACAGGTTACGCGGCCCCGATCCGGCGTCTCATAAAAG
>CAZSYH010000019.1:0-35952 GCA_964610735.1 uncultured Syntrophaceae bacterium
TAATTCTTTACAGCGGCGGCACCACAGGCGTCCCGAAGGGTATCATGCTCTCCAATATGAACTTCATAAGCGAGGGGATGCAGGTGGCCGAGTGGGGAAGAATGAAAGCCACAGAGGGGAGCGCTTCCATTCTCGCCATACTCCCGATATTCCATGGTTTCGGCCTGGGAGTATGCGTAAACGCCGCTTTCATGGGAGGCGCCAAGAGTATCCTTGTTCCCACTTTCACACCCGAGACAGTTGCGAAGCTCATCAAGACCAAGAAGCCCTCATTTATGGTGGGCGTCCCGACACTGTTCGACGCCCTGTGCCGCAACCCCGATTTTAAGAGCGCCGATCTCAGTTGCCTGAAGGCTACCTTCAGCGGCGCCGACACACTTCCAAGGGTGGTAAAAGAGAAATTCGAGAAGACGGTCAGCAAGGGCGGAGGCAGTGTAAAGCTGCTCGAAGGTTATGGCCTGACCGAAGCGGTTACTGCCATTATGGCTACCCCCTTAAATGATTACAGGGAAGGAAGCGTCGGCGTGCCGTTCCCGGATATGCTGGCAAAGGTGGTAATAAAGGACACCACCGAAGAGGCCCCCCTGGACGAGGATGGCGAACTGTGTATCAGCGGCCCGGCGGTTATGCTCGGATACCTGGATCAACCGGAAGAAACTGCCGATATCCTGAAAAAACATTCCGACGGAAGGATCTGGCTCCATACCGGTGACATCGCGAGCATGGACAAGGACGGATTCTTCTATTTCAAGCTGAGACTGAAAAGGATGATAAAATCATCCGGTATGAATGTATATCCCGCGCAGGTGGAAGGGATACTCTACGACCACCCGGATGTGGCGGATGCCTGCGTTATAGGAGTGCCTGACAGGGAACAGGTGGAAAAGGTCAAGGCCTTCGTGATCCTGAAGGATCCCTCAAAGGAAACGGAGGAGATGAAAGCGGAACTCATAGCCCACTGCAGAAAATCCCTGATCAAATGGAGCTGCCCGAGAGAGGTGGAATTCCGCAAAGAACTCCCACAAACTCTTGTCGGAAAGATAGCATATAAGAAACTCGAAGAAGAAGAGCTTGAAAGCCTGCGGTCAAAGGGTGAATATACGGGTCCGGAGTAGTAGTCTCCCTGAAGGGACCTCTGTGCCCCATGCGTCTCGCTCCATCCAGGGGCATGCACGATTCTGTTGTGGAGTGGATTCGATTTTCGTTCAAGAGAAAATAGAAGGATCCCCTCTTTCCATCAGATCGAGAAGGGCGGGGATGAATTCGGTCAGATCCTCCACTATGCAATAGTCGGCTATGCCGAAGATGGGTGCATGTGGATCGATGTTTATGGCGATCACCATCTGCGAGTCTTTCATCCCTGATATGTGCTGAATGGCTCCGGATATACCGCACGCTATATATAATCCGGGTGAAACGGTTCTTCCTGTAAATCCTATCTGGTGTTTATACCCAAGCCACCCCAGGTCGCACACGGATCTTGACGCGCCTACCGCCCCCCGGGAGAATATACCGGCCAGCTTCCGGATCATTCCCAGATTTTCTTCCTTCCCGATACCCCTCCCGGCAGACACAATAACGTCGGCCCCCGGCAGTTCCGATTCTCTTTCCCCGGGCGCTTCCATGAGTGTTACTTCTGATGCCTCAAACGCAAGTTTCGCTTTAACCACGCGCACCGATCCCGCAAGGTCTGATTCTTCAACGGATATTGTCCAAGCCCCGGGCAACACGGTAAGTACAACTCTTTGCGTCATGGGAACAAGTTCCGCGCGCATCTTCCCGCCCCACATGGACTTTAAAAAATAAATTCCCTTTTCATCTTCGCGTACTTCATCTACAGCCGTGATGCACGCGGCGCCAAGATCGACGGCAAGCCCCGGGGCCAGGTCAAACCCCATGGCGCTGTGGGGCAGACAGACATACGCGGGGTTCATGTCTTTCAGAATATCAAGAATGGCCGACCTGAAGGGTTCGGCGCTGTACAGGTCAAGGGCCTCGGCCTCTATGCCGATCACGTCAATACCTGATGTACGCGCGATCTCTTCCGCCAGTCCGCGGATGTTCTTCCCGGGAATAATAATCTCCAGACGCGCGCCAGCAGATCCGAGTTCACGGGCAAAGGATATTACCTCGTGGGTTGCCCGGGTAAAACGGCCTCTGTACAGCTCCGCGATTATGGCAATCTTCTCTTTCATCATTTAAGCTCTCTGCCGCGAAAAATCATATCAGCGCCCTCTCATGCAGAATCTTTATAAGCGCGCGGGCCTTCTCATCCTTACCACCCTCCAGAAATATGCCCTTTGCCGATACCTCCGGCCGCCGCATGGAAATCAGCCGGTCCCTTCCATCACCCTTCCACAGATCATTAGCGTCGATTGTCCTGATCTTCTGGTCCTTTGCCCTCAGAATATTGGAAAGGGAGGGATATCTCGGACGGTTTATGCCTGATTGCACGGTAAGCACCGCCGGCAGCGCGACCTCCATGCACAGTCTCTGTCCTTCTTCAATTTCACGTTCGATGTAAACGGATGTTCCGTTCCTGATTGTTCCGCGATGAATTACCGATGTCGCGCACCGGATTTTGAGTATCGCCGCTATCATCTGCCCGACCTGGCAGTGCATGTCATCCTCCGCCATAACGCCGGCAATAATCAGGTCGTAGTGTCCGGCCTCTGCATAGGACGCTATGAGTGACGCCGTCTCAAAGGGACTCGCGTACCTTTCTTCCTCCACCAGAATATGTGTACCGGCCGCCGCTCCTCTCTCCAGGGCCTTCCTGAGTGTTGAAACCACCCTCCCGGGACCAACGGAGACGGCTTCGATCCCTGTGTCCGGAATCTCTTCACCTATGCGAACAGCCTCCTCGAGGGCGAATTCGTCGAAGCGGTTCATCCTGAAGGCACCACCACACGTTATCCACGTACCCGTATCATTAATATCTATTGTCCCTTCATTATCAGGAACCTGTTTTACGCATACAAGTATTCTCATCATCCCTGCCCCTCTTGCCGGCATGCACCCAATTCTCAAGACCTGCCATGTCCGCAGGATAATCGACCGGACAGAATATTTCAAGCAAAAAGCGAACGTTCGCTCTATTTTTTGTTGACATGTCCGCCTGCGTGTTTTATAGGATTCCCCATGGGAATATTATATATGATACGACATGGTCAGGCATCCTTCGGAGAGGATAATTATGACAGGCTTTCCGAAAAAGGGGTGCGACAGGCCGGAATTCTGGGAGAGCATCTGATTAATACGGGGCTGCAAGCTGACGCATTATATTCCTGGACGCTGCAGCGTCAGCAGGCAACCGCGAAAGAGGTCATCAGTCGTTTTAAGGAACGTGGAATTGACGCGCCGGAGCACTCTCTGTGCGAAGCCCTCAACGAGCTTGACGCCCGTGCCGTTCTGATGTCGCAGATTCCCGACATGATCAGCGAAAACCCGTCTGTGAAAAATGACCTGGAAAGGATATACACCGACGAGAATTCCTTCAAGCGAATCTTTGAAGAGGCGATGCTGCGATGGGTGTCGGGCAATTTTGAGAAGCCGGGCATCGAATCGTGGGATACATTCTCATCGCGGGTGTGGGAGGGGATTAAAGATATAATGTCAAGGCATAGCACCGCGAAAAAGATTTTGCTCTTCACCTCGGGTGGTCCCATAGCCGCGACAATGCAGAAATACCTGGGGCTGTCCAACGAGCACACAATCAGACTCAGCTGGCAGATCGTCAATACATCCATCACGCGGTTTGCTTATAACAGCAGTGGAATCGCCCTGGCAGGTTTTAATGAGATATCCCATCTTGAACTGCAAAATGAAAAGGATATAGTAACATACCGCTGATGCATCGCACCCGCGTGAAGGTATAGCATACCGCAGCCTTGTGCGGGATTTACGAAACCTTAACCCATTTTTAGAGGAGGCTTGCCATGGAGTTCAATGTTCCTGAAAAGATGAAGATAATAACGGGAATGATGGATGAGTTCGTAGAAAAAGAAATTGTCCCCCTTGAACCGGAGTTCCTGACCAGGACCTTCAGAGAGATGTTACCCGTCCTCGAGGACAAGAGGAAGATGGTAAAACAGATGGAGCTGTGGGCACCAAACCACCCCAAAGAATATGGCGGCATGGGCCTCAACCTTGTTGAACACGCCTTTGTATCGGAATCTCTGGGAAGATCTCCTCTCGGGCATTATATATTCGGCTGCCACGCACCGGATGCCGGCAACATAGAGATACTTCACCTCCATGGCACAGATGAACAAAAAGAGAAATATCTCAGGCCACTGGTGGATGGCAGGATAAGAAGCTGCTTTTCGATGACAGAGGTGGAACTGGCAGGATCCAACCCCGTAATGATGGACACGACGGCCGTCAAGGATGGCGATGATTATGTAATCAACGGCCAGAAATGGTACTCAACCGCGGCAGACGGAGCCAGATTTTCCATAGTCATGGCGGTTACCAATCCCGACGCCTCCACCTATATGCAGGCCAGCATGATAATTGTGCCGACAGACACCCCCGGGTTCAATCTCGTGAGGAACATACCGGTCATGGGACATGTGGGGGACGATTTCGCGTCCCACAGTGAGATATTGCTACAATCGTGCCGCGTGCCGCAAAAAAATCTCCTGGGACCTGAAGGACATGGATTCGTGATCGCACAGGAGCGCCTCGGGCCAGGCAGAATACACCACTGTATGAGATGGATCGGAATATGCAACAGGGTCTTTGACCTTATGTGCAAGAGGGCCTCCGAAAGAATGATTTCCCGGGATGGAAAAACACTTGCCACCAAACAGATAATACAGTCGTGGATCGCGGAGTGTGCCGCAAAGATCCAGGCCGCCCGCCTGATGACACTCCATGCTGCTTGGAAGATCGAAGAGCTGGGAGTGAAGGAGGCAAGGGAAGACATAGCTCTTATAAAGTTCTTCGTAGCCAATGTGATGCAGGAAGTCACAGATAAGGCCCTGCAGGTGCACGGTGGCCTGGGAATGACCGACGATGTTATCATTCCATTTTTTTACAGGCATGAGCGCGCCGCGAGGATATATGACGGGGCCGACGAGGTCCACAAGATGTCGGTCGCACGGAGAATTCTGAGAAAATACGAAGGCAGGGACATCAGATAGGCGTGGAATAGCCACCAAACAATCGAAGGAGGTCCGAATTGAGATTTGACGCGTTTAAAGATCTTATGCACATATCCAAAGAGGATATATGCCGGGATTTTTTTCTTGAAAACAGAAAGAATATCAGGATCAAGAAAGAAGATGTGGCGGTCAGAAATTTTGTAAAGATCTTCGACGCGGCGCTGGACATAAGCAACAAAAAGGGGTTCTCCACCATGAGCATGAGAGATCTGAGCGCCGAGACAGGCCTCAGCATGGGGGCCCTGTATAACTGTTTTTCAAGCAAGGATGACCTCCTTGACATGATACAGAAACAGGGGCGAACAGTTGTTATAAAGATACTCACTGACTGCGCGTCCGGTGTTAACGATCCCTGTCAGAAACTAAGGAAGACTATTCAGACCCATCTATACCTGAGCGAGACACTACAGCCCTGGTTCTACTTTTCCTATATGGAGACGAAAAACCTTAAAAGGGAAGACCATAAAAGGGCTATAGAATCTGAACTTGCCACGGAAAAGGTGTTTCTGGACATAATTGAAGAGGGAATCTCTTCCGGAATCTTTTCCCCTGTCGATGCCGGTCTCACAGCGGCGGCAATCAAGGCACTCCTTCAGGACTGGTATCTTAAGAGGTGGAAATATGAAGGGAGAAAAGTCACGGTAGAAGACTATTCCCATTTCCTTGTGGATTTTATAGAGTCGTATCTCTTACCTGGAAAAAATTAGAAATCGAGGGGAAGCCATGGACATAACAGACAAACCGGTGAAGGTGAGAGTGGGTGAAGAACTTGACGCGAAGAAGATAGAGGAATTCCTGGATGGCAATGCGCCGGAAATTGGGGGCAAACTCCATATAGAACAGTTTCCAAGCGGTTACTCCAATCTTACCTATCTGATCAGGGTGGGCGATCGTGATCTGGTGCTCAGGAGGCCTCCATTCGGCACAAAGGCGAAAACCGCTCATGATATGGGAAGGGAATACCGGATACTGTCCGCTCTGCATCCGGTCTTTCCCTACTGCCCGAAACCGCTTGTATATACCGAAGACAAATCCGTTATGGGATGTCCCTTTTACATAATGGAACGCATTCCCGGAATTATTCTGCGAAAAGATCTCCCAAAGGGGATTACCTTTACACCTGAGCAGGCACGCGGTCTGTGTGAAAACCTTCTCGATCTGCATTGCAGGCTCCACTCCATAGATTATGTCGGCATCGGGCTTGGGGACTTTGGCAAACCATCGGGATACGTCAAGAGGCAGGTGGAAGGCTGGAGTGGCCGCTACAGGGCCGCCCTTACGGACGATGCACCCAATTTTGAACGGGTAATGGAATGGCTACACGAAAAGATGCCTGCTGAAACAAAGAGGGCTGCCATCATTCATAATGATTACAAACTCGACAATCTGGTACTCTCACCGGAAGATCCGCTGAAGATCATCGGGATTCTGGACTGGGAAATGGCAACTATAGGCGATCCCCTGATGGACCTTGGAAGTGCTCTGGCTTACTGGGTGCAGAAGGATGACTCACAAAACGCGCAGGCAGTGCGTATGCTGCCCACAAATATGCCCGGAATGCTCACCAGGAATGAACTAGTTGACAGATACGCGGAGAAATCGGGTATCTCCATCGACAATTTTGATTTCTATCTGTGCTTCGGGATCTTCAGACTAGCGGTTATAGTTCAGCAGATATATTACCGTTTTTACCACGGAGATACAAAGGACGAGAGATTCCAAGCGCTTATATTCTCGGTGCATGTCCTTGAAGAAAACGCTCTCGGGGTTATTGACCGTTCCACCCTGTAGCCGATTTCTGTTTTGATAAAAAATGTTCGCTGAGGCCGGATATTCATTCCGATACAAATGATTTCAGCGGCGGGAGTTTGTGGCATGGATGTGGGCCTCGGCCCGGGAGGGATTAGGATCTTATAGTGCTCACATAGCAACATGAGTGAATCTCAGGAGGATCAATTTATGGCCGATCTTTATTTTGAAGACTTTAACGTGGGAGACAGGTTTGAATCGCCTGGAATGACAATAACGGAGAGCCAGATTATCGACTTCGCCATGCAATTTGATCCGCAGGCATTTCATACCAATGTCGTGGAGGCAAAGGATTCGATTTTCGGGGGACTCATTGCCAGCGGGCTTCATACAATTGCCCTGACATTCAGGTTATTTTTTATGACGGGTGTACTATCAAACAATCTCGGGTCTCCCGGTTTTGACGACCTCCGATGGCTCAAACCAGTCAGGCCCGGTGATACACTTTATTCTGCCGGTGAAGTTCTGGAAATAATCCCGTCGAAAAAGCATGATGACCGCGGCTCGATCCGCTTCAGATATTCAAGCCATAACCAAAAAGGAGAAACTGTTCTCACCGTTATCGGAAATCAGATACTCAGGAAGCGTACCACAACAGAATAGACAGATAACCTAAAAAAAATGACACACTGCAGTTTGTATAACCACAGGGTGCCATTTTACGGATATCAATGTTTACAGTTTTTTTACAGTGCCCTTACATTAGCGGCCGCGGGGCCTTTCTGGCCCTGCTCAACATCGAACGTTACGCGCTGACCCTCTTGCAGAGACTTGAAGCCCTCGGCCTGAATCGCGCTGTGATGTACGAAAACGTCTTTGCCGCCATCCATTTCGATGAACCCAAAGCCTTTTCCGTCGTTAAACCATTTAACGGTACCTTCTGCCATAATCTGTATCCTCCTTTCTCAAATTTTTCAAAGTCGGATCATCATCGTGGCAAAAATAAAAAGGCCACCATACATCTTCAAGGACATGGCGGCCGGTTTTCGCACTTCAAAAATGTCTCTCCAACTTGCGGTGCCAATATATACAGGATTTTACCAAATGTCAAGGAATAAAATTACTGACCCCATTTATACCCGTGATACAGTCGAAACTGTACATGTACAGGTCCCGAAAATCTTCTCCCTGCAGGACGGTGTTTCGCAATTTCTTGAACTGCAGCATGCCGTAAAGGCTTGAGCAGAACACGACTGCCAGACGTCTTATCTCTCTATCGTCCGCGTCTTTTGAAACCCCTTCCTTCAGTATATCTTCAACAACCGAAAGGATCCTGTTGACATGCTCGTCGACCCTGGACTTCAGGGAGGGAGGAAATACAATCTCCGGTGAAGTAAGAAAATAATTTATAATATCGAAGTACTTGCGGTGTTCCTCGCTGAAATCGAGATATGCAAGCGCCACCCTCTCAAGTTTCTCCCGGGGGGTAAAACCACGCTCGCTCTCCTCTTTTATCTTCGTGTAGAGGAGGTCAAGCCCTTCCTCCTGCAGCGCCGCAAAGAGGCTTTCCTTGTTTTTGAAATAGAGGTAGAGGGTACCCACACTCAGCTCCGCGTCTCGCGCGATCTGATTCATGGAAGTCGCGTCGATACCCTTCTTGAGCAGAAGACTGCGCGCCGTATCCAATATCTGTTCTCTTCTCTGCTCCTTTTCCCTCTGTCGTCTTTCTATCGATCCCATCCTTTACCCCAACCTCAAAACTCTTCCCCTACCCTCAGCATCACCTTTATCGCCCTGCCTGTATGTATGCGTTTCTTGTATATGTGAGGCAGGTCATCCAGACCCGTGTAATCAGTGACAAGCGACCTCCCGTCTATCTTTCCCTCAGACATCCACTTGAGACACTGGATGTTTTCCTCATGTGTGTTTGAGTATGACCCTGTAAGCCAGACTTCTTTAAAATTGAGCGCGATAGGCATAATCTCAATGTTTTGCATGATGATACTCACCACACACACCGTTCCGCCATTCGCTGCGGCGTTTACCGCCGTTTGAACTGAGTCACCCAGGCCGGAGCACTCGAATACCGTATCAAAACCGGCGCCACATGTTTCGTCCATTGTTCTCAGAATCAGATTTTCGTTAAACGGGTCCACAACGATATCAGCACCAAGGCTGGTTGCGAGATTCCTCTTCTCTTTCACAGGCTCGGACAGAGCAATCGGGCCAAAACCCATAATCTTCAGCAGTCTGATAAGGGCAAGCCCTATGGAGCCGCCCCCTATTACCAGAGCCGATCCCCCCTCTTTGCCTGAGCATCTAATCCCGTGCAGTGATGCCGCGAAGGCCTCGGCGAGGGCTCCATTCTGCGAGTCCACCCCTTCCGGGATTGGGATCAGCATCCGGGGGTCCACCTTGAGATATTCGGCAAATCCACCCGGGAAATCGCCCAAACCTATAGTACGTCTGTCAACCTGGCACAGGTATGGCTTGCCCATCCTGCATTCCCTGCATTTCCCACAATATGTGGGACGAATCATAATCCTGGACCCCGTCTCCACATCCCTTACATCACTTCCCGCATCCGCGACCGTGCCGCTTACTTCATGCCCGATTATGGTTCCATCCTTCAGGCTCCCGCTCTCTATCATAGAGTGATCCGAACCGCAGAAGCCCGTGTTTACCACCTTTATCAGGACCTCGTTTGCACCCAACCGCGGCATTGGAACATCACGAACTACGAGTTTTTCTATGCTGTCATAAACTGCTGCTTTCATGGTTCACCTCATTCGGGGGTCATATTATACGAGGTTCCCGAAGGCAAGCATTGAAATGCCGACGCACAATGCCGCCACAAAGGTCATCACTATACCTGCCTTAGCCATATCACTGATCGCGAAATAACCCGCTGAATAGGGTATGATATTTGTCGGCGTCTCGGTAACCAGAATAAAGGCCAGTGACGATGTAAATGCCGCCGGCGCGCATATAAGCCACGGGTTTATGTTCAGATCCGCTGCAAGCGCAATCAGAAGGGGAATGATAATAGTGCCGGTCACTGTGTTGCTGGAAAACGCAAGATGGAGAAGGCTTACACCCAGCACAATGACAAACACCCTCACAATCCCGGGAAGTTGAACGACGGGACCCAGCAACACCCATGACAGCCATCTCGCCGCGCCGGTATTGTAGACCACCATACCGAGCGATATACCCGCACAGATCAGGACTATCCCCCCCCAGTCCACATCTTCCTGCGCCTCTCTCCATGATATCACCTCGATTCCGGGAAGAAACAGCATCAGGGCACCACACAGGGCAACAGCCTGCATCGGCATGTCGATTCTTCCGTTTGTAATATCTCTTATAAATGGAGATATAATCCACGCACAGATCGTCATCAGGAATATGACAAGCGTCCATCTTTCTTTTTTCGTAAATGGCCCGGCATCATCAATCTTTTTTCTGATCTCTTTTCTCTCTATGGGAACTCTTTCAATCTCAGGCGGAAAGATTGTCGTAATCACCAGCCAGCCAGCCGGTACCATCAGGATGGTAGCGGGAAGCCCTATGCTCATCCAGGTGATAAAATCTATATTGATATGAGCAAGTTCTTTTAAGAAACCGATCGCGAGGGGATTGGGACCGCAACCAGAAGGTGTTGCAATTCCCCCGAAAAGGGGACCCCACGCGCAGGAGATCATCAGGCCCTTTCCGAAGTTGCTCTCCATCGGCTTAACCCCCGACTGCCTGAGGATGGCAACCCCGAGCGGCATCAGGATCGCCGCCACCGCCATATCGGTGATCCACATGGACAGGAGGGCGCCCACAACAAGAAACCCGAGGATGACCATCCTGGTTCTGGTCCCCATTACGGAAAGTATCAGATAACTCAACCTGTTTCCCATTCCAGAACGGGTAAATGCCGAAGACAGTATCAACACACCGATAAAAAAGGCTATGATCGGGTTGCCGAATCCAAGTTGGATGACGTGTTTGAATGTATCTATTCCGAAGACAGGAATAAGGAGCATCACAAGCAGCGCCGTGACACTGAAGGGGATAACTTCTGTTATCCACAGGACGATTGCCGTCGCAAGCAGGGCCATGGTGGCTTTCGCGCCCCAGGTGAGTGGTATCAGCTCTCCCCCCTTTTCCAGAGGATCGGGGGATGGAAGAAGCATTATCGCTGCCATGAGGGCAAAGGCAAACAACAAGAATCCCATCTTATACACAAAAGAATGGGCGCCCTTTTGTATTACATCTCCCTCTTCAGCGCTCATTTCAGGCCTTTCTCTGATTTCCATATTCTAAGCAATTCCTTTCTCAAACGTAATGCACTTATCCCGCCTTATATGCACCCAGACTTGCCAGCGCGACGCTGCCGGGACTTATAACCGTCGGATCAGTCATCACATTGATGCATGTGGTCATACCCGAGGCAAACGCCTCTTCAAGGGCCGGACGAATGTCTTCAGGTCTTTCAACATACATTCCCTTGCCGCCAAGCGCCTCAACCAGTTTATGGTAGTCCACCTTGCCTATGTGCGTGCCTTCTTTTATGGCATGACCTATCCTCAACTCCTGACTGTGTCTTATCATCCCCCACCCGAGATCATTGCTGATTACCACGACTATGGGCAGCTTTCTCCTTATGGCAACCTCGAACTCCATGAAATTGAAGCCCACCGACCCGTCGCCTATAATAAGGCAGACCCTCTTGTCGGGATTAAGCAGTTTCGCCGCGTTGGCATAGGGAAGACCGACCGCAAGACACCCGAACAGTCCGGAATCAAGATAATGCCCGGCCTTCCTGACCGTCCTCGTCATACCCATCCAGATCTGCGTATCGCCTCCGTCGGCTACGACGATATCATCATCTCTGTCCATAAAGCTGTTCACTTCCCCCGCAAGGCGCATCGGATGTATGGGAACATTATCGCTTTTCCAGTCGGGTATCGCCTGCGCCCTTCCATCGTCTTTTGCCTTCTCCAGGGTTGAAACCCAGTCACCAAATCTGCTTTTTAATTCATCCCCCACACCACGCTGACCGATTACCCGGTTGCACTCTTTCAGGAAGGCGCCGATATCACTCATGATCGCAAGATCCACAGAGCGGTTTCTCCCTATCTCTTCCGGCTCGATATCAACCTGGACAATTCTGGCCTCTTTGTTGAAGATATCCCCGAATATGTAGAATAATCCCATTCTCGAACCGAGGAATATGATCAGATCGGCTGTCATATTTGCCGCCAGCGCCGCGCCCGGTCTGATTGCCAGTGATGATTCAAAGCAGAGGGGGTGGGTATCGGGAATTGTCCCCCTTCCGAGTGACGACGTAAACACGGGAATGCCGGCATTTTCTATGAATCGAACCAGTTCCTCCCCGGCATCCGAATACCACGCGCCGCTTCCCGCGATCACGATCGGGGCTTTCGCCTCTCCGATCATCTCGATTAATTCTCCCACTTTATCCAAGTCGGCGGGATGCGAATCGACATCTGTATGTATCTTTTTGATCTTCCCGGGATCTGCCTGAGCATTCAACACGTCAACAGGCAATTCAAGGTAAACAGGCCCGGGCCTGCCGGTTGCCGCTGTGCGGTAGGCAAGGTCAATGAATTCCGGTATTCTTTCCGGGTTGTAGCAGACGAAGGCCTTCTTCACCATCGGGCTTATAACGGGGACCTGACACATGTCCTGCAGGTCAAGTTTCTCCGTTGACTCAAGTCCTACGCAACCGGAGATAAGAACCAGTGGCGAATTTGCCAGACGCGCGTTTGCTATCCCTGAAAGCGCGTTGGTAAACCCTGGACCTGCCGTGACCATCGCCGTGCCGGGACTGCGCGTCATCCTCCCCCACGCCTCCGCCATAAATACCGCCGCCTGTTCATGGCGCGTATCGAACAATTTAACAGACGAACCCTCAAGATACTGGTAAATAGGCGTTATATGCCCGCCACTTATCGTGAAGATATACTCGATTCCCCTTTCAATAAGGGACTGTGCCACCAGCTGACCACCTGTTATCTTTTCCACGCTTAATCCTCCATTCTTATAATTCCATCAATTGGCCACCGGTTACATTTATCGCCTGTCCGGTAATATAGGACGATTCATCAGACGCAAGCCACGCCACAAGATTCGCCACTTCTCCCGGCGTACCGATACGCCCCAGCGGAATTGTTTTGCACATCTCCTGCTCCCGTTCCTCAACGGTGGTCCCGTAAACCTCCGCCTCCAGACCGAAGCGCCACCTTTCCAGGTCTGTCATTATCTGGCCCGGACAGATCGCGTTCACGCGGATGCCTGACCCCGCAAGCTCTCCTGCCATTACCTTTGTGAGCATAATAACGCCCGCCTTGGCTACCGCATAGGCGCCGTTGAACAGAGGCGGTTTTTTACCCGCTCTCGATGCCGTGTTTATTATGCTTCTCCCCTCTCCAGTCATCATGGGGATAATCGCCCTTGAAACCCTGAACACACCGTGGAGATTCACATCTATCGTCTTCATCCACGCGTCTTCATTGTAGGTATGTGCCGCGTCAGGCACACCGAAGGACGCTCCAGCGTTGTTACATAGGATATCAACCCGCTCAAACTGATTCCCTATCCTGCCGGCCATTTGTCTAATCGACTCATTGTCGGTGACATCGACATTGACTGCCAGGGTCTTCACACCGAAATCGTTGGCAAGTTTTCCCGCTATCTCCTCCATCTCCTCCCATGTGCCCGTCTTTATCTTGTCCCCGGCGGAAGTTTTCCCGAGATCGGCAATAACGACATTCGCGCCGCAAGAAGCCAGCTTCTCCGCGATCGCGTAACCGATTCCGGTTCTCTTCCCCGATCCTGTGACAACCGCCGTCTTCTTTTCCAGATCTTTATACACAACCATCCCCCTTCCATGCTTTGCCACGAGAAGCCTTATGTAAAGACCTCGAATGTCTTTCACCTAATGAATGCTATTCATTATATGCGCGCTTGTCAACGCTTTTTTCAGTCACTGCTTCTGTAATGGGAAAATGTCCTGCCAGGGGGTACATAACCATATTGTATTAATATTGTGGTCATTATTCCATTGACACACAAAGTTTATCCTGCTTATACTCAGCCAGTAAGGATGTAATATCTTATCAAAAGGAAATAATCAGCGACCCTCGGAAGGAGGGGAATGTATGGATGCAGCGATCGTAGATCAGATCAGGCTTAACTTTAACCCTCAGGGTCTCTTGGTGATTAATGTGGCGATCGGGCTCATGATGTTAGGAGTCGCTCTGGACCTGAAACTGGAGGACTTCAAGCGGATCATTGTATCGCCGAAAGCTCCTGCCATCGGGCTGGGCGCCCAGTTTATCCTGCTCCCGGCTTTCACCTTTTTGCTCGTCCTCATTATACGGCCTCAACCCTCCATAGCGCTGGGTATGATTCTGGTGGCCGCGTGTCCGGGGGGCAACCTGTCAAACATTATTACCTACCTGGCCAAAGGGAATTGCGCCCTGTCTATCAGCATGACCGCCGTTTCCACAGCCGCGGCCATTGTGATGACCCCACTCAACCTAGCCTTGTGGGGCAGCCTTTACCCTCCCACTGACGAAATCTTGCGAAGGGTGAGCCTCAGTCCCATGGATGTGTTCATCACTATCTTCATGATCCTGGGGATTCCCCTGGCCATTGGTCTCACACTATCACGTATTTTCCCCACACTCGCAGACAGGGTCAGACGTCCGTTCAAAATCTTTACTCTTGTCTTTTTCATTGCCATCGTCTGCGGAGCCCTGGCGGCAAACTGGAGTATTTTCCTCAAGGTCATCGGGCTGGTTGTCATTTTCGTCTTTATCCATAACGCCCTGGCCCTCAACCTGGGGTACTGGTCCGCCCGGCTCTTCAGACTTGATGAAAGAGATTCGCGGGCTGTCTGTATCGAAGTCGGGATTCAGAATTCCGCCCTCGGACTGGTTCTGGTTTTCAATTTTTTTGAAGGGCTGGGTGGGATGGCTATCCTTGTTGCATGGTGGGGAACCTGGCATATTATCGCCGGTCTGATCACCGCGTTTATATTTAACCGCCGGGCACTGCCAGCGGACCAAGTTCAAGAGGTGGGCTGCAAACCGGGCATATGATTTGTATCCGTTCGCAGTTTACAGTTATCGGTTCACGGTTGATAAAAGAAGGCACGAGATCAAATCATGTTTTTCGTGTTTTCGTGACTTCGTGCTTTCATGAGAGATAAAATAGATGACACGGAGCCAGACTCAATTTATGTTATAAAACCCTTACGGGTAAATTCCAAGTAAGCGTAAGGCCTATGAGTTGTGATAAAGGCCTTACTACATGACATCTTTCTGGCTGAGTTCCACCGCACGATCTATCTCCGCCTTGAGCGGCGCCGGAAGACCGGGTATATCCACGCTCAGAAATCCTCTCACTATCGTCGCGGTTGCCTCTTCTTCAGTCAGACCACGCGACATCAGATAGAGTATTTCATCCTGCGCGATCTTGCCGACCGCGGCCTCATGCGACAGTTCCACACCGTCAACCAGGCCTTTTAACTCGGGAATTGCCTGCATAATGCCACCATTAAGGATAAGACCATGACATTCCAGGTGCCCTTTTACCCCCGATACCTCACCTATGATATCCCCGCGGGACGTAATATTGCCCCCATTGGTAATGGCTCGCGAGATAATTTCCGCGCGCGTATCCTTTGCCTGGAGATAGATCCGCCCGCCCACATCCAGTTCTGAGCCTGGACTGCCGACAAGCAAACTGTATGAACGGGCCACCGCCCCTCTTCCCACAAGATATATTGTCGGGTACGTCTGGACAGACTTTACCGGTTTCATGGAGATGTAATTGTTGAGGAAAAGACCGCCCTTTTCAACTATCCCCACAGACCTGGGCCTCACCACTACATCCTCTGCCCAGTGATGAATCATGGTAAAGCTCAGCTTGGCGTCCTTCTTTACATAGAATTCCGAGACCCCCGCATGCAGGCCCCGTGTTACGTGAGAAGCGCTCGCGCAACCGGATATTATGTGCAGCTCCGACCCTTCCTCGGCTATAATGATATTATGCACATTCTGACTGAAACCCTCTTTTTCAAGGTAGAGACATGCCTGCGCCGGAAGTGTTACCTTCTTGCCGGGAAGTGCTCGTATAACATAGCCGTCCTGCAGATCGAGCCGGACACGCGCCGTATATTTGTCCGTGTCCACAGAGGCCAGTTTCCAGTAGTAATCCCTTATCCAGTCTATTTCTTTGAGCGCCTTCTTGATAGGTATTATCTCCAGACCATCCACATTTGAACCGGAGTGAACAGATGTGGCATCCCTCTGGACATACGTACCGGCGCGGCCATTTTCACTTGCATCCAGACCGGCAAGGGTCATTCTTTCTATATCCTCTTCGGGCATAGTATTCAGATTTTTCACATCGGCATGCGCGGGAGACTCAAGAGAATAGCTGTCCAGATCAATGTCAGGCCCGATTGCCGCCACTTTGTCTTTTGCCTTGTAGGCTAGATCGTCTAAGCTGCGCATCGTGCACACTCCATGTATCCCACCTTCTTTATCTGCTTGAATATCTCCACCGGGTTGCCTCTGCCTGCCACCACACCATTATAAAGAACCAGTCCCTTATCAGCCGTTACATAATCAAGGATAAGTCCCGTGTGTGTTATAATCAGGCCCATTTTTGACCGTTCTCTGGCAATCCGTTTTGCAGTTTTATCATGCTGCGTTCCATTAACCCGTTGCAGCAAACTGTTTATCGCATTCCCTATAAGAGAGATGTTTTCAAGGTCAACTCCTGATTCAGGTTCATCAAAAAGCGACAGATCGGCATCCTGGGCCATTAACTGCAGAAGTTCTGAGCGTTTGATTTCGCCGCCCGAGAAACCCACGTTGATGTCGCGCTCGAGGAACTCTGTAAAATTCATTCTCTCTGCCAGCGTATCAACATCGATATGTCCATTCCCACACACCTGGACCATCCGCCGCGTTTTCAAACCCTGTATGCTGGGCGGACGCTGATAGGACATCCCTATGCCGAGACGCGCCCTCTCATCAATCGTCATATGCGTAATATCTTCACCATTGAACAGGATCCTTCCGCCGGTAACTTTGTACTGCGGATAGCCCATTATCGTCATCAGGAGAGATGTCTTCCCCGATCCGTTAGGACCGAACAGGATATGTGTCTCCCCGGGCTGGATCTCCAGATTCACATGCTTGAGAACCTTTTTATTGCCGATCTTAACCTGCAGGTCTTCTATTATTAGCATCCCTCTTCTCCTTGATTTTCGAGCTTCGAAAATTCCGGTGCCCTATCCTGTTTCTTTCTCAAAAAGTCAATACAAATATTTTCGTTCCAGTGTCGTCATTAAAATAAACATAAAACAAAAAATGGCAAGCCTTTCAACAAAAAGACAATCTTCCTATGCCGCGCGCCTTAAGCAACCCTGTTTTTTGCCTTGACGGAGAAAGGAAATACGGTGTATGCACCTTCATCCTTCAGGCAATTCAGGGATTGTTACAGGAACAGTTTAATACAACGGAAGGCGTCAAATCACCATGAGACATTCATTGAAAGTGGGGCTCAGCTTTGGTCTAACCTCCGCGATAATAACGACCCTAGGATTGATGGTTGGCCTGTACTCGGGCACACACTCACGGCTTGTAGTTCTCGGCGGCATAATCACGATAGCGATAGCGGACGCGTTTTCAGACGCGCTGGGTATTCACATTTCTGAAGAATCTGAGAATAAGCACACCACAAAGGAGATATGGGAATCTACTATCTCCACTTTTTTGTTCAAATTTGTCTTTGCAATGACATTCGTTGTTCCTGTCCTGTTGTTTTCTCTCGAGACAGCAATTGTTGTGAGTGTCGCCTGGGGACTGTTTCTATTGGGAATCTTCAGCTTTCACATGGCTAAAGAGCAAAAAACAAAACCCTGGAAAGTGATCTCAGAGCACATCTTTATCGCGCTGGTTGTCATAGCTGTAACATACTATGTCGGCATCTGGGTCGAATCAACATTCAGGTAGTAAGGCATAAAATGTCAACAGTTGATCCCCCTATCCATCATATCAAGGAAATTGCCGACAGCTTTTATATGATTGCGCTGCCGATGCCTTTCCGCCTCGGACATGTCAACGTTTTTCTTATCGTTCATGATAAAGAGGCCACCCTTTTCGATACCGGGCTCAATATTCGCGGCACCCTGCCGGAACTCGAAGCGTCCCTCGCGTCTGTGGGGCTTTCGATCGAAAACATCGGACAGATATTCCTGACCCACTCTCACGCCGACCACTGCGGCGTGGCCGGTCTGATAAAGGAAAGCTCCGATGCCATTATCCATATGTCTGAAGAGGGGAAAAGGCATATTGAGAGGATGAAAAATGGAGACCTCATAGTAAAAAGAATGAGAGATTTCCTCTGCCGGCATGGTCTTCCCGAAAAGACACTCGATTTCATCGCGAAGATGTTCGACCGTTTTAAAGATGCGACCATTCCCTTCGAGGTGGACGAAGTCCTGAAACCGTGTAAGACTTATGAGACATGCGGAAGAACCTTCAAAGCTATTCCTACGCCGGGACACGCAAACGGCCACAACTGTTTTTACTTCGGGAATGAAAATATTCTGCTTTCAGGCGATCATGTTTTGCCCGATATCACCCCGAACCTCAGTCCAGATCTCTTCGATCCCGAATTCCAGCCCTTAAACGCTTTTCTCTCCTCCCTGGACAGGGTGAAGGATCTCCCGGTCGAGATGGTCTATCCCTCCCACGGCGCGCCTTTCCCGAATCTAAGTGGGAGAGTAGCTGAGATGAAGGAACATCACAGGGAGAGAAAGGGCCTTATACTTGATGCCATCAGGAAAGGACGAAAGACCACGTTTCAGATCTCTCTCGATATTTGGGGGGGGAACCTCTCGCAGTTCGACAAATTTCTTGCCATTAACGAGACGTATGTGCATATCCTGGAATTGCTAAAAGAGGGCAGTGTTAGAGAAGATAGTAATGGAAGGCATGTTTTATATGTAGTTGCCTGATGCGGAGTGAAACGACGAGAAGGTTGAGATTTCTCACATTCTTTCGAAATGATAAATAACATGCCGGCGAAGCTGTCATTTTTTGCCTGGCTCATAAATGATTCTGTTGATTTATATAGGATCATAAACGCAGAATGGTTCTTCAGCCAGATAGTCTCCTGTAATCTCATACGCGCGGGCGCGGCATCCCCCGCACACCTTTATGAATTCGCAGCGGCCGCATTTCCCTTTGTATTTTCCCAGATCCCTGAGCTCATTGAAGATTCCGGAGTTATTCCAGATATCTTCAAATTTCTTTTCTTTGAGCTGCCCACAGTCAATCTCAAGAAATCCACAGGGCTGCACCTGTCCGGTATTTGAGATAAAACAGAATGAACTTCCTCCCATGCATCCCCTTGTCATGGAATGCAGCGGGTTTTTCATTTCCTTCTGCTTTTTATTGTTTTCTTTTCCCCTCTGATGAGAGATCCGGTAATACTGCGGGGCGCAGGTGGCCTTGAGTTGAATCGGGCAGGTAAGACTCTGCTCATAAAACCAGTTCAGTGTATTCTCATAATCCTCCGGCGAGATTTCCTGGTCGGCCAGTTCCCTGCCTCGACCGGTCGGAACCAGCAGGAAGATGTGGTGGGCGGCCGCACCCAGTTTTATAGCCAGATTAAAAATGTCTTCGATACGGCCCTGGTTGAACCTGGTTATTGTGGTGTTGATCTGAAACTCCATCCCCGCCCTTTTGAAGGCGTCAATACCCGCCATCGCGCCGTCAAAGGCGCCCGGCACCCCGCGAAAATCGTCATGACTTTTTGCGTCATGGCCGTCTATACTTATGCTGACCCTTTTTATCCCGGCATCCAGAGTTTTGCGTGCAATTTCATCTGTAACAAGGGTGCCATTTGTCGCGAGGACCATGCGTAGGCCTTTTTTATCTCCATAAGAGGCAATTTCATAGATATCTTCGCGGAAATAGGGCTCTCCACCGGTAAGGATAATTACAGGGGAGCTGAAAGCGGCGATATCATCAAGAAGTCGCAGACACTGCCCGGTGTCAAACTCCCCTTCGTACGGGCCGTATTTCGATGACGCGCGGCAGTGCACGCATGAAAGATTACATCCCCGGGTAACCTCCCACGCAACCATGCGAAGCGTATGGGGCAGGATTAAAGATTGTTTGGAAACCATTACTGATAACTCCATCAAACCCGATGCACTCG
Organism: uncultured Syntrophaceae bacterium; assembly: GCA_964610735.1. Lineage (GTDB taxonomy): Bacteria > Desulfobacterota > Syntrophia > Syntrophales > UBA2210 > UBA2210. The sequence continues at coordinate 20,181 of CAZSYH010000019.1, forward strand.
TAAAAAGGCTGTCATTCCCGTTTTCACGGGAATGACAAAATTGTGTATATTTCAACTTTTCACGAGTGCATCAAACTTTGAACTCGAAACTTTCACCTCAACAGTTCGGCCGCTTCCTGTGCGAAATATGTGATTATAATGTCCGCCCCGGCCCTCTTTATCGACACGAGGGATTCCATCATAGCCTTTTTGCCATCGAGCCACCCCAGCTTGTCCGCCGCTTTTATCATGGCAAACTCGCCACTGACATTATAAGCCGCTATGGGCAGATCAAACTCATCTCTCACCCTTCGTATAATATCAAGATAGGGAAGCGCCGGTTTCACCATGATTATGTCGGCCCCCTCTTCAATATCAAGAGCAACCTCCCTGATCGCCTCGCGGCCGTTGGGTGGATCCATCTGATATGACCTTCTGTCACCAAACTGCGGCGCACCCTGAGCGGCGTCCCGGAAAGGGCCGTAAAAGCATGACGCGTACTTGGCCGAATATGCCATAATGGGTATATCCTGATAGCCCTCACCATCAAGTACTTCACGGATAGCGCAGACCTGTCCATCCATCATGGCCGATGGCGCGACCATATCGGCTCCCGCAAGCACGTGTGACAGCGCCGTTCGCGCTAACAGTTCAAGAGTGGCGTCATTGTCCACCTCGCTGCCATCGAGTACCCCGCAGTGGCCGTGGCTCGTGTATTCGCAAAGACATACATCCGTAATTACAAGGATATCCGCGACTTCATCCTTGATCTCTCTTACCGCCTGCTGGATAATCCCATTCTCGGCCCAGGCGCCGGAACCCTCTTCATCCTTTGCCTCGGGTATACCGAAAAGCATGATCGCTGGTATTCCCATACCTTTTATTTTCTTCACTTCCTCCACAAGATTATCAATCGACATCTGGAAATTTCCCGGCATGGAAGAAATAGGATTCTTTACTCCACTCCCGTGTGTCACAAACAGGGGACAGACAAGGTCATCAACCGACAGGTCGGTCTCCCGTATCATCCTTCGAAAGTTCTCGTTTTTTCTCAGTCTTCTTGGACGGTAATCAGGAAAACTCATATATCACCTCTTATCTCTTCATCTGTCAGGTAGCAGGCCGGGTCGGGTCCCCATATATCACCCGTCACCGCCTCGGCTCTCGCGCGGAAATTGCCCCCGCATACGTCAAGCCAGCGGCAGTTCGCGCATCGCCCCGTTACGTAAGATTTTTTGTCCTTCAATCTTGCCATCAATTCGTTGGATGTGTCCAGCCATATATCGCTGAAAGGGCGTTTTCTTACATTTCCAAAGGAGATATCCCTCCAGAACTGATCCGCGTACACCTCGCCATCCCAGCTCACACAGCCTATCCCTCGTCCTGAATTGTTTCCCTCATTCATCCTGAGGAGCGCCAGAACATCGGCGGCCCTTTTCGGGTCCTCCCTGAGCAGCCTCAGATAGACATACGGCCCGTCGGCATGGTTGTCTACTGTAAGTATCTCTTTTGGCATCCCCCTGTCGAAGAGATCACGCGTCCTGTCCATGATCAGAGCCACAACCTCCCTTGTCTGGGCGTGCGACAGATCATTATCGGCCAGCGTGGAGCCGCGCCCGGAATAGACCAGATGATAGAAGCACGCCCGGGGGATATTGTTCTTCTCAATGAAATCAAAGATGGCGGGGATCTCAGCGCTGTTTTCCCCGGTTATCGTAAAGCGGACACCTACCTTTATTCCCGCGTCCTGACAGTTCCTGATTCCCCGGACAGCGGCGTCAAAGGCCCCTTTCACGCCCCTGAATCTGTCGTGAATCTCTCCTGTTCCATCCAGACTTACACCCATATATGAAAGGCCGATACCGGCGAATATCCTGGCTTTCTCCTCGGTGATAAGCGTGCCGTTTGTTGAAATAACCGCCCTTATCCCGTTGTTCACGGCGAACTGCACAAGTTCCGGCAGATCTTCCCTTATCAGCGGTTCCCCCCCGGAGAAAAGGATCACGGGACATCCAAAGGCGGCAAGATCGGATATCAGGACCTTTCCCTCTTTTGTGGTCAGCTCACCACTGTATTTTATGTTTTGAGAACTTGAATAACAGTGAACACACTTGAGGTTGCACCTTCTTGTGACATTCCAGACCACAACCGGACGCTTATCGCTTGAAAACTGGAGAAGATGCGAGGGAAGTCTCCCCGATTCCGCCCCATAACGAAGCACATCGGAGGGCTCAACCCCTCCGCAGTATAGTTTTGAGATTCCTATCATTGACACACTCCAGTCTTTATTGCATCCACCAGACCGGGAATCGAATAAGGCCCCTGCATGATATCGACTCCGAGCCCGGCCTTTCTGCACGCATTTTCCGTTACCGGGCCTATGCACGCGATCTTTATATGATTCGGAATGGTTGTCTCATTCCCGATAATATCCATGAAATTAGTCACTGTGGACGGGCTTGTAAAGGTAATCACGTCTATTTTTCCATTGTCCATCAATTCTTTAATGCCCTCCACATCCTCGCCGGAGTTTACCGTTCTGTAGGCGGTTACTACATCCACATTCGCGCCCAGTTCCGAGAGTCCGTCGGGAATAATATTCCCGGCAATCTCCGCCCTTGGCAGAAGTACGTTCGCCCCCGCAACATCCACACCCCTGAACGCCGCCACCACTCCATCGGAGATGTACTCTTCGGGGACCATATCCACCCGGATATTATATCCTTCAACTCTGTCCCGTGTGGCCGGGCCTATGGTACAGATCTTTATCCCCTTGAGGTCTCTGATATCATTTCTCAGTTTACAGAAACGTTCAAAAAAGAACCTCACGCCATTCGCGCTGGTAAATACAATCCACTGATATTTCTCAATATTCTCTATGGCCCGATCCAGGTCGCCATAGTCTTCCGGCGGCACAATCCTGATGGTCGGAAAGGAGATAACCCTTGCACCTTCATCACGCAGGAGCGCCGCGAACTCTTCCGACTGCTCCTCCGGTCTCGTGATAACAATACCCTTCCCGAACAGTGGCTTCTCCTCAAACCAGCCAAGACGCTCCCTCAGACTGACCACATCGCCCACGACAAACACAGCGGGAGGCAAAAATTTTCTCTCCTCCGCCAGGGCGGCTATATCTCCGAGCCTCCCCGTCAGTGTCTCCTGGTCCGGGGTTGTTCCCCACCTGATCAGCGCCACAGGGGTGTCCGTACTCCTGCCATTTTCCATGAGATTGGAGGCAATTTTGGGGAGGTTTTTTACACCCATAAGAAATACAATGGTTTCAATGGTGGATATCTTCTTCCAGTCAATGCGGCTCTTGCCCTTGTCAGGATCCTCATGCCCGGTTACAAAGGCAAGAGTGGAGGCAAATTCCCTGTGCGTGAGGGGTATTCCGGCATAGGCAGGAACGGATATCGCCGATGTCACACCCGGCACAACCTCAAAGGGTACTCCCGCCTTCTGAAGGAATTCGGCCTCTTCGCCGCCCCTTCCGAATATGAATGGATCTCCCCCTTTGAGTCTGGCCACTGTATTCCCATTCAAGGCCTCTTCCACAAGTATCCGGTTCAGATTCTCCTGGGATATATTTTGATGCCCTCCGATCTTTCCAACGTAGACAAACCGCGCCCCTTTCCCGGCGTGCCGCAGTATCTCTTTTCCCACGAGATAGTCATGCACCACCACATCCGCCCTGCGCAGGCACTCTACCCCCTTAATCGTTATAAGATCCGGATCACCGGGACCCGCGCCTATTATATATACCTTTCCGGGTTTTTTCATATCAGTCTATTCACCTTTTTCCACACCATATAGGACGAACATTATTTGTATATTTCGTCCAGAACAGCCCGTCCGCCGCTGGACAGTATATTCTCCGCCAGGGTGTTTCCCATATACTCCCAGTCACCGCTGTTTCCCCTGATCTCGTCCATAATCATAACTTTCCCATCGATACTCCCCACGAGACCCTTAATAACCAGACTCTCTCCATGCTTCCTGGCAATGCCCGCTATCGGCACCTGACACCCCCCTCCAAGGCGTCTGAGAAACGCGCGCTCGGCCGAGATTTCCACCTCTGTGTCAGAATGATTGAGGGAGGAGATAAGGTCTCCGGTTTCCCTGTCACCTTCTCTCAGTTCTATCCCCAGCGCCCCCTGCCCTGCCGATGGCATCATAACTTCAATCGGTATATACTGCGTGATCTCTCCTCGGCGCCCCATCCTCTTCATCCCGGCCGCCGCTATAATTATTCCATCCAGATTTTCCGTTACAATCTTCTTTATTCTCGTGTCTATATTGCCGCGCACGGGAACAATCTCTATGTCCGGCATCAGGCTTTTGATCTGCATTCCCCTTCGCAGAGAACCTGTGCCCAGCCTTGCCCCTTTGGAAAGCCCCTCCATCTTCGTGCCTTCCCCGGAGATCAGCACATCTCTCGGGTCTTCTCTCTCCGGTATGGCCCCTATCACAAGACCGTCGGGAAGATCCACCGGAACATCCTTCATGCTGTGAACCGCGATATCTATATCCCCCCGCAGCAACGCCTCTTCTATTTCCTTTACAAAGATTCCCTTACCCCCTATTTCCACCAGGGAGATATTCTGCATCCTGTCTCCGCGCGTCCTTATCGGAACAACCTCCACAGACATATCCGAATACAGACTCTTCAGGCGATCCGAAACCCAGTTCGCCTGTACAAGCGCGAGGTCACTTCCGCGTGTGCCTATCCGTATCTTCTTGATCTTACGTCTCCTTTCACGCGCCACAACGGTGGGGCTTTTTACACCAAACCCGATCCCGATCAGGGGATGAGCGAGAGTGCCCGGGAATGCTATACACACTCCATTCACATGCTCGTTGGTTTCTACAGCAAAACCCCTGACAAAATCAATGAAAATGAGATTTCGGGCTATTGCCCACGGCGAAGAAAGGTCATTTTTACAAATTGTCAATTCAAATGGTAATTTGTAAAAAAGTCAGATGAGCCACTTAACCGTCATTCTGGCCTGCTTGCGCGTTTTTTCTGCTTGGCTATCAAGGAACTTTGTATTACAGTGCGCTTGGCGGCATTAAACCGTGAAGGCGTGATTGAAGAAAGAAAGGGTATACAATCCCTTCTACACGCCGTTCGATAATATGCAGGGAACACAAATGGCAACCTTATCCGTAATAGTAATCACAAAAAACGAAGCCGAGTCCATCAAAACCTGCTTGGAATCTGTAAGGTGGGCGGACGAGATCATAGTCGTGGATTCCGGCAGCACGGATGATACAGTCGCCATATGCAGAGAATACACAGACAAGGTATTCATTACCGACTGGCCCGGGTTCGGAGCGCAAAAAAACCGGGCTCTCGATTTGGCTACCGGGCAGTGGGTCCTTTCCCTGGATGCGGACGAACATATTACCCCTGAACTGCGAGATGAGATACAGGCGGCGATAAACGATCCGGGAGGGAATGTTGCCTTTAGAATCCCTCGTCTTTCAAGTTACTGCGGACGCCCCATGCGCCACGGCGGTTGGTGGCCCGATTACGTTATCCGTCTCTTGCTCCGGAGGCATGGCCGTTTTAGTGATGATATTGTTCACGAAAGATTGGTTGTGAATGGTCCCACGGGCACTTTCTCAAACCCCATAATCCATCAGGCCTTCGAGAATCTTGAGGAGGTCATTCAAACGATGAACAATTATTCCACAGCAGGCGCCCGTATGATGCACAAAGAAGAAAGGAAGGCCGGACTCTTGACCGCGTTATCGCATGGTTTCTGGAGTTTCGTTCATACCTATATTATCCGCGCCGGTTTTCTGGATGGCAGGGAAGGATTTATGCTGGCTGCATCAAATGCCGAGGGCACATATTATCGCTACCTGAAACTGAGGTTTATGAAAGAAAAGAAATAATGCGTATTGCTGTAATTGTAACAACCTATAATCGCCCCGACGCGCTATCATCCGCTCTTGACGGTTATTGCGCCCAGAAAGACAGAGATTTTGAATTGATTGTGGCTGATGATGGGTCAACCGATGCAACATCCCAGATTATTGCCGCTTATAAACGGCGTCCGGATTTGAGACTCAGCCATGTCTGGCAGAAAGATGAAGGCTTCCGTGCAGCCGCTGTTCGCAATCGCGCAATCGCGGAAACTGCCGCCGACTATATCATATTTACTGACGGAGATTGCATTCCCCTGCCCGATTTTGTTTCTCAGCATCGGACCTTGGCGGAACGGGAATGGTTTCTTGTCGGAAGCCGTATCCTGCTTAGTGAACCATTTACCGACCATGTTCTAAAGAATCGAGTACCTGTCCATACCTGGACCGTTGCCCAGTGGATAAAGGCCTGGGTAAAAAAAGATGTAAACCGGTGGTTGCCCATCCTGTCTCTGCCCGTTGCCGCGCCGTTGCGCAAACTTCCGGCGCACACGTGGGAAGGGGTTACAACCTGCAATTTATCAGCCTGGCGGGATGACCTGCTCAGGATAAATGGTCTGGATGAATCTTACTGCGGCTGGGGACTTGAGGACTCGGACATGGCAATACGTCTGTTAAGGTCCGGTATACGCCGCAAAAGCGCCCGGTTTGCAGCGCCGCTTTTGCATCTGTGGCACAGGGAAAACGACCGAACAAATCTTGACCACAACAGGGAAACCCTTGACAATCTGCTCAATTCCCGGCGTATCCATGCCATCCGCGGGGTAAATCAATACCTGTGAATGTCCCAGACAGGGTGACCGCCATTGGCGGCGGGGGATCACGTTGCTGATGGCTCCTGATTCTTGATTATTTATTTTTTCTTATCCTTCTGACCCCCTGATTGATTTGCATGATAAAAGTAAGAAAAAAGTTTTTCAAACGCACGCGTGGTGGCTTTTTCAGTTCCGGAAGTTTCACCCAGTTCGACTGCATGACAACACCGAGATATTCTTCGGAAAGGGAAAACTCCGATTCACCATTCATTTGTGCTTCGAAAAACTGTTCGGCATAGTGATACACTTTAAATATAGGATCAATTGGAACTACCGGGATTGTTTTGCTGAATAACAGATACTCCCCATACAATTGCATTTCACAAGGGTATTCCTGAAGTAAGTCAAAAACAGTTTTGTTTTTGGGTTTCAGGTAGTCTTCATATAGACTTCTTAAGACCTGACATGACCATATCAGCGGAGAACAGCCAAAGTTGTAAAGAGTACCGGATCGTTGGAACAGAGATTGGAAGTGTATTGCCATCTTTTCAAAGTCATGGATTATCTTTGTGTTTCCTGTCCTATGTGCGAAGTCAAACAGATCTTTTGAGTGGTGCTGAACAGTATATGGGGTGGTCTCGTCGTGAAAGAAATCGGCAACATGGAATTCCCTGATAAAATACGCATCAGAATCAAGCCATAGATAATTTTCGCAAAACCCCATTTGCCAGAATTCAAGTTTTATCAATTGCTGCAGCAAGTGGGAGAGAAACAATCTCGGCAGCTGACCATACACCTGGCGGCTTTTCTCTAATATCTCCTCATCTGTGATGAAATGGCAGGGGATGTTCCCGAAGCATTGTTTGAACTGATTCAGATCTGATGCCGGCACGCCGATGTACAGGGGGATATTGTCCACATTAAACCGGTGAACGCTTTCGGCCATGCGGCGCGCCCGGAGCATATCTTTGCTGTAGGACTTGCAAAACAAGACGATCTTTTTTGTATTCTGTTCCATAACGTTCATTTCATACAACAATCAAAAAAACCGGTCATGTATTGGTCAACACCAGTTTAGGAAGCCGCATCAATCTCAGAGACTGCGGACATCAGTTTATCTACCGTTGCCTCGACAGTAAAAGGAGACGCAACCTGGTTGTCATCCAACCCTTCCGTGTCCCATTTATTGACATACAGCTCAATGGCTTTCTCGACTTCTGAGATATCATCTTTATCAACGGACGTATGGTTGTTTTCAATCAAGAACCCCTCCAGCTCTGTACCAGTTTCAACCAGCCCTAAAACAGGGCGTCCGGTAAGTAAATATTCATATAGTTTTGAGGGAATATATTCATAACAGACGCTACCCTCACCGCCGTGTAATACCACCAGTACATCCATTTTCCTCATGGCTTCCAGAACCTGCTGCCTTCCTGATTTGCCGGTTTCCGGATCATATTCCAATCTGCCATGTTCAACCAGCATGTCCCCCAGAGGGTATTTATTAAGCGCCTTTCGCGAAGCAGTATCTAACTCACAACCATATACATCAAGGATGATACGCTTTTTTAAATCCGGCCTTTCCTCGGTTAATTCATAAATAGCCCTGATAAATACCTCCAGATTTCGAGTCTTATCAAGTGATCCAAAATGACCAAAATGTATTTTATCCGTCTTAGCATAATGAATATTATGGAAATCCGGTGGGGTCGCGCCCGGCCTTACAACAATAGCTTTATTCTTTATCGGATGACGCCTGTTGGCATTCTCCAGTGCCCGGTTCGTGAAATACACAACTACTGAAGCATTACCGCATACAATCTTCTCGACAAATCGATTAAAATAATACTTGTGCCATTTTGGGCACTGATCATCGAGTATAAGAGGGTCGTGGAGTTCCGCCATCCATGGAAGGCCGTAGATTTTATGAAGTATGTATGCTGCCAGGTGTGTGGTTGACGGTCCTGCGGTTGAATACAGCAGCGCGGGGTGATATTTATTTATTAGTTGGCTACCCTTAATAGACGCGCTCAAAAACCATGACCACTGACTGTCAAGTTGAAGAAAGACTTTTTCTACAAGGTAAAAGGGTAGACAGAGAATGGCAGATATGCCTTTTAGTATACTTTGCGCTGTTTTGTTTCTCACCGTATTTTTTATTATAAACCTCATATCATAACGGAGACCGGAAGGAGCAGGGGATATTATCTGATAATGAGGAATCTGCGTGTCTTTTCTTCCTGTGACAGCGCTAAGAACAACAAATTTAAGCCCTCGGGTTTTAAAATATGGCAACCTGTCGGTTATTGTCTGGCTTGCGGCTACCCCATCCGCATTGAAAGAATGGGCAATAATGAACCATCGATCTTTTTCAGGAGTTTTTTCCTTCATATTATCATCTATTTATTCGCTTCCGATTAATTGCTTTGCGTCATCATTGTTTCTACGGCTTGAATCACATCGGCTGCCGGTATATCTTGGAGGCACCTGCTGAGGCTTTGTATGTTTCTATCACAACCTTCTTCATGACACGGAACGCATTCACCCTTCCCTTGCAAAAGAAAGACATTGCCCATCATCTGAGATCCTTTTTTCTTATAGGGACTTTTGCCGATAAAAGAAACCTCTTTCGGCATTGGCCCCCACTTGACGGGATTGGTTGGGCCATACAGGGCAACAGTTGGAATTCCCAAGGCTGCTGCCATATGCGTAACTGCGGTATCAAGTCCAATATACACGGATGCCTTGCTTAATAAATAAGCAACCCCGCTCAGGCTCAGTGCGCCGGCAACGTCGATGCTGCCGTCTGGCAGCGATTGGCAGAGACGGGATATATATTCTCGTTCCTCCGGAGCATTGCTTCCTGTAATCACCGTTCGTACACCCTTTGCGTTAAGCCAGCGAATGACATCTACCCAGCCTGCAAGATGCCACATCTTATAGGAGAACATGGGATACACGTGTAAAACCGCGTACCGTTCCCTGGCAATGTCAAAAGGCAGAAGTTTGTTGACCTTTATTTCGTCTTCTCCTGCCCAGGAAATTATAACTTCAGGGATTTGTTTTACACCAAGAAGCCCAAGAAGAGACAGGTTCATTTTTACGGTGTGAGTTTCATAGTTGTCAAACAGTTCATATTTGTCAAGAAGAGCTCGTTTCCACAAGTTGTAACATCCCTTTTCCACAAACCCTATACTGATCTTCCCCGCTATCAAAGAATAAAACGTGGGTCTGTCTCCGGAAAGGGTTGAGATTGCCAAGTCGTACCTGCGAAACAGTTTGCAAATCGTTTTAATCTGTTCTCTAAAAGTTGCTCCTTCCGCAATCGTGATAATGGTATCGATGTCTTTATTCGCAGAGATACAACTCTCCGTTCCTTTAAAAACAACTACATCAAGTCGTGCATCCCGGTAGGCACGACGAAGCGACCTGATAAGGGGGGTTGTCAGGATAACATCACCGATGCGACGTGTTGCAATGACAAGGATGCTTTCAGGTTTTTGTGGGGGGAATTTTTTTTTCTTCATGCTTCGATTCAGTAATTCCCGGTTAAGTTTTTGCATATGAGGGCCAGGCATTCTGTTCTTTAAAATTCTACCTACACGCTTTCTGCATTCAAAGAGGCAGATTGCAGTTCATTGTAAATTTGCATGCGTAGCTGTCGCGCTCTTAGGGTAATAACACTGCCATGTTTTTGTTTTTTGTGCGTGGCACGGAAACCGGGTTGCAATGGTAATTTGCTACTCCTTAGATTTTGGTCAATTCAAATATGCCGCAGCCATAATGACATGAAAAATTATTCTCAATGTCACTGTCTCTTATTGCAACTTCTCTGTGGAGATCGCCTTCGCCATCAACGTATGAGAAAGAGTCAACCTGATAATCCCTCGCCAAAAGTTCAAAGAGGTATCTCAGGCTAAACACCCGATGAGCGTTAAATTCGATGCGTTGTTCTCCAATGGGCACTGAAAAATAAAACTTCCCGCCCCGCGTAAGCATCATGAGAATATGTTGCAATCCCTTTAGATGACCTTGGCTGTCAACAGTATCGCCATATCGGCCAAGGCCAAGATGTTCTACAACATGCAAAGATGAAATTGAATCGCAATAGTCTCGCAATTCAAAATCATTACTCATTATGTCAAACTGTTTAAATATGATGTTTGGATGACTGCTCGACAGTTTACGTATATCAAACACCTCGATCTTTCGAAACGAGGCAACATGTGCGACAAACCCATCAATTCGCGATCCAATGTCGACGTGTTTTGAGGGATTACTATTATGAATTTTTTCGGCAATCAATAAATCCTGATGAAAGTAGTGCCCGTTTGCGATGCCACTTTGCTCCGACCATTCATTAAGGCATGGATAAAATGACGTGATCTCAAAATGTAAATTATTGGCAGTTATCTGCCGTTCCATTTCTCTATAATCTGAGAGATAGCGGCAGATCGTTTTGATTGATGCTCTTAACCGACCGAGGTTTTTTAGTTTTAATAGACGGACAATTGTGACAGATAGTTTAGCTGTTTTTCTTATACTACTCATACGGATTTTGCCTGTGCCTGTATTTATCCCGAACAAATCTATCACCCAAGTCCTTAATCAAGAAAGAATGTAGTTTGGCGAATCTTGGCAGTATTTTTATTTTAGAATATTTTACATTATCTAAATTACGTTGATTCTTATTAATGAGATTGCAAACCATCGGAAAGACGTTGTATTTATTTAGAATGTCTTTCCTTGCATTTTTAATATATTGCCTTGCATTTTCATATCTATTTTCTTTAAGACATGATTCTATAATGTGAATTGCTTGATCAGGTTGAGTTAGATCGATTCTGGCAAGAGAAGGTATGTCAAAATATTTTTCAATATTAGGACATCCATAATATATTGGATAACACCCGGCAAGATATGCATCCGACAACTTTTCCGTCCAGTAATCATCCACAGCACAGTTTTCAAGTGCAATATGATACTTGTATCTGACAAGGGCGTCCCATTTGTCCTCAATTTCATTGATACCACGTCCAAATATATCTATCCTTTCTCCAAAATAATCTTTTAAAATTCTTATAAACTCAAGCCGTTGTCTATGCCCGGCAGTACCATCTTTCGATGAGGAAATAACCGAAATTTCCTTATCCTTACTAAACTGATCGATAGAAATCAGTTCGTCGTAATCCTTAGACCAAGACAAATTTACATGGTTTCTCTGCCTTCTTCCGACATGCCAGGGCAGTCCCTGTTGCTGAAAAATAGGATTTTTATGTCTGATGTTTTTATGGCAGGTTATAATTGTAGCAAACTGTTTTAAAAAAAGAGTCCTATACTTGCCCAGTGTCGGCGGTTCATGAGTAATAAGAATAGTATTCTCTTTCGGGCACAAAGTTTCTTCAGGATTAATAAGGTTTTCGCATACAACCCAGTAATCACACTCTGACACTTGTTGATTAATTATGAAATGGCAGTTGTCCCAAATCCCACTGTGATTTGAAGTCTGTCGTTCTATGGGCCAGTATGGCATTGTTAATTTGACTCTAATCATAACTTTTCATATCGTTGTTCATTAACAAAAGTAAAACAGAAAACCGATTAACATTATAAAATCACCCAATCTTTTGGAACAGCGGCGCGATACCTCCAGTTTTTTGGTGCAATAATTATCTTTGAAGAATCAGGATTCAGCCACGCACCCCACCAGCTGAATGTACTGTTAGCAATAATATAGTGCTTACACTTCGTCATTAGCCACAAGTCTTCATAATCTTTGGATTTTTCATTATGCAAAATATAAGTAACCGGATAATTTATTATTACGTTGTTTTTGATCCACTCTATATCATCTGAAAAGCAATAAAAATGAGGATTTGGGACTTTTTTTACCATATATTTTATTGCCAGATCATAATATTCAGCCGATAGTAAATATTCATATTTCAAACGCCTTGCATGCAAACAAATAGCGTTTGATTCAGACATTTCCTTTGCCAGTTCAATATTTATGTAATCATGAGGCGAAACTATCTCAAAATCCTTCCTGATGATAGTTTCAATATCTTTAAAATAATTTTCGTCTTGCCAATATCCATCCAAATAAACCTTATCAGCTATTTTTAAATTAAGTAACCGCGGATCAAACAGCCTGTTTTCCCTTATAAAACACTTGTATCGAAAAGGAATGATTTTATTTAAGTGATATCTAAGATTTCTCCTGTTCCCCAAGTCTAATTTATATACATCCTCGCCATTGACATATTCTGCATTGATTCGAAAATGGTTCAGACTATAAGCTCTATCATATTCATCTCCTTCGTACGCTGAGATTGTATCAAGCTTAAGGGAAGCATTGTTAATAACTGACAATCGTTTTGCTGCGGCATAAATAAATAGTTGATTGCCTAAGCCACCCATTACTTTGGCTATTACCATCTTGTTTGAAGAAGATTTAGCCCTCATAAGAGAATGCCTTCCGTCTATCCAACAGCGATATTAATTGAGACATATCCTTTTCGAATTTATCCTCAGGGTATATCCAGTCACTGTTTGTATTAAACTCGATTTCGCTGAATAGAGGTAAACATAGATTTTTTCCAATGCCACCTACATAATTATAATTTTGAGCCCATTGGTAATATTCATTTGATGTGTCTCGAAAGCCCTGGATCAGCTGAATGACAAGGGAATTGCTGGAAAACAATATATCACGAAACGGCTGAGCATGCGGTCCGATAATAACAGGCGCTTCCTGAAATAATCTGAGTTGTTCATTTAAGACTAAAGTTGACATTACAATCCGCTTCATTTCCGGAAAAAATGTTTTCGCGATAGAAAAAATGGCATCCTCGTTGCCAAGTTTTCGATCAGGAGCATCTTTACGGCTTAGGAATATGGGCAAGCCTTTGCGGGGAGATTCTTGACTGCCAATAAAGCACTTACGCAAAAATTGGTAATACTTTTCACGACTGCACGTAGCTATTTCTCCTTCGCACAGCGTGGGAACATAAAGTGCCCTTTTACAGAATGTCGATCCGATACTGGCTTCTATTATTTCTGAGTCTGGAATTCCCAACTTTTGAAGATAGCCTGTCTGCCAGTTTCGATGCATGGGGGTAACTAAAATTTTGCACCCCGCCTCCCGTTTTATGACATCCATACTTGCCACCAGCCGTGGAAGATGCTCGACCAAGAAGTGACCCCTGTTGCCGGGAGCTCGACTGGAAAGAATAAATACCGGCTCTTCGATTGCTTTGGCAAATGATTTTATCGGTCGCCGAATTTTCCGCTCCTCTACACCTTCGAGCGATGAACATACGGAAAATAGCTGATCGGGCTCAAAAAACAGACGGCCTTCAGACCCAACAACCCACACATCTTTTAAGACATATAAATAGGTCTCAGGGTGGAAAAAGTCGATCTGCTCGCAGGATCCATAATAATCTTCTTCAAACTTATTGATATAGCGGGTAGTGCTGTTGGCTTGAATGAGAACTTTGTCAAGGACCTTGGGATGTTCCTTTACTTTCTTTAAATGGTAGCCCGCCTTTGCCAAAATAGCTGCCTTGGCATCATGAAGAATCTCTGTCAATTTTGCTTTCATATCCCCAGTCGTCATATCCTGTACTCTAATTGAACCTCTTAATTAAGCCTGTAATTCCTAGAATAACCAATCAACCGATCCCGGTTAAATTTTTGGAACTGGCATTGTTCACGGAACGTGTCAATGAAAATGAGACGTCATAATAATTTAGTGTATCACCGAGTCACTTTCATTTTACAATTCATATATAATTTTCTAACCAGGAAATTACTGAAATTGACTGGAATAATAAAGAATTTTCGCATTTGGTTAAAATAACAAAATTCCCCTATCTCTGCTTACCTGATTTATTAGCAACCAGTCTTTGTACCACAAAGCACTATGGCATAGCCCAAATAACTGTCAATTGGTGTTGATATCTCGGGCTTAATGAGATCTATCCTTTGGTAATAATTTGGGACAATCCGTTTGATTAATGATCTTTTCCAAGTATTAAAAGGGAAAATATAGTTCAATGAAGATAAGAAGGAGCTGCCTATAAAAGAGTATGTATTTATATTTAGCTCATTGCATATTGATTTAAATTCTTTTCTGCTATAAGGAATTTCGAGTCCAACATCCCACTTATTTAATAACTCTCGTTTTTTCTTCCATATTTGATATGGCAAGCAATGTTGGTTTGGAACGGAGATGAAAGATAGACCATTTTGTTTCAATAAATCAAAATGACTTTTTATTACAATTTTTCGATCATTATTTTGAAAATGTTCAGCCAAACCAAATGACATTGACACATCATAACTATTACAAAGACAATCGGGTAAGTTAAGCGCATTGGCATTAATATATTCCACATTAGAAATACCTAAAGAGTTAAAAAAGGCTTTAGATTGCTCAATTGCTGAGTCAGAATAATCAATCATGCTTACTTTATGGACCATTTTAGCCATCAAAGCAGACATATATCCACAGCCTGCGCCCAATTCTACTACATGTAATTGATTGATATTGTCAAAATGTTCCTTGATTATTTTATAAATGCCTTTCCAAACGGTGCCTTTTTTTCCTTTTTCCATATCAAATATGTGCTCTTGAAGTGATTTTGATTCACTTGACCATATACCATCCCAAAGTTCTTTTGTGTTTTCCACGATGTTCCTTTCTGCTTTTGAGGAGCCAATTAGATTGATACCACTAAAAAGTATTCCTAAAATTTTTTGATATGGGATATTCGGGATTCTCCCATTATTTGAGACTTATAGCATGGGACAGTATCGCAATTAATTTTCTCGCAAATTGTTTGCCATGAAAGCGTTATCTTGTAAAAGACCTGATTTGAGTATGGCAAATTCTCATCAATCAACCGATTCCGGATGAGCTTTCAATTTCAACATGATCAAGTTTCCATACAACAGTCATCATGGCAAATGTTGTATAAAGAACAACCTCTTGAACATGCCTGGACCACGCTTCAAAAATTCCTGTAATGATGACCCCCGCGAGGACAGATGCAACACACAAACCCCACCTTCTAATAAAATCATCCTTCCCATGCCTGATG
>CAZSYH010000020.1:0-35719 GCA_964610735.1 uncultured Syntrophaceae bacterium
TTTTGGCACTATATGTCTTCATAAAAATTCACCTGTATCCAGAAACTCAAAGAGGGGGAGGATATGTAATTACAATACATTTGTCAAGGAAAAATCCAAAAAAAATTTGATCTACTGCCCGGGCATGCTGCCCCCCACTCTGCCCACCTTTCCAAAGCCATAGAGGGAGAAGACCATCATAAAGCTCCTGTCGTCAGGAGAGTCGGTATAGCTGAGCTCCACGCTCCAGCACTGTCTGTGATAATCTACAGCATAGGTAGCTTCAAGGGTTTTGTTGTCGAGTTCGTCTTTTCTCAGGATATACATCAGATCAAGGGATTCGGTTGCCTTACCCTTGAAAGAGAGACCGATCTCCTCCACTGAATTCTGAGTATATCTGTACTCAGCGGTCAGAGAATCACCGCGCGGGTCACTGATACCGAGCATGGAATTTATCTCTTTCCACTCACCGGATGTGACATCGAAATTTGTGTCGGCATCAAGGGAAAGATACCGGAAGGGGGCGAAGTCCAGTTCCGAGGTGATATTGCGGAACGGTCTCCTGGGCTGCGAAGACCCGGCGGTATTCCTTCTCGCCTCTTTGATATCGTAAACCTGGCTCAACTTAAGCCTGAAAAACTCCCGGTAGGCGACCCCCCCATTTTCATCCTTCAGACGGGCAATCATTGTGTTGATGAGGGAGTAGGTCACCGTGTTTGTCTCCGCTACCTCGGCAAGAAAATCCGGCCTGTCATTTTGATATACGTACGGGATATATGAGTACTCCACCTCCGGTCTGATGCTGTGCTGGATCTTATCCACGACCGTTCCCCCCACATCAAAGATCCTGTGCACTTCGCTGGAGAGGGTTGCCCCCACGGTGTACAGTTCCCGGCTGCCATCTCTGTCCGTATTCCCCGCGGTGGGACCGCTGTACGAGCTTTCCCATGTTGTCTCTCTCAACCCAAAGGATGGCGTTAATTCCAGATAATCACTGAGGCTCAGGGGCCACGAAAAGATCGGATAGGCATCAAAGACATCCCCCCGGTATCCCGTGGTCCGGTAATAATGACCGTACGATGATGCCAGCTCGAAATCGAGGGGGGAATTGTACAGGGGCTGCTTCAAACCGGTAAAGGTGACCTCAGGATACTTCTGTAGTGTCTCATCGTTGGACCAGCTCTGGAAATTATCCGTATATTCCATAAGCGCGGTCGCATTGAAAAGGTTCCAGTCCTTTACGAGACGAACTGTCGAGGTCAGCGCAGTCAGGGATTTGTCGCCATCAAACGAGACACCGTTGAATATGCGGGTGTCATTCTCTCTGTAATGCGCCATATAATAGTTATATGAATCGAAGTCGCGAAAATACCACCGGTCGGACACCCTTTTTATGTCCGTCTTCAGGTAAAAACCCGGACTGAATGTCGTCTCGTGGTCCAGGTAATACGACCAACGTTTGTTATCTTCTTTCCAGTCCCTTTTCAGAACGGCGTCCCCTTCGGACTCCGACACATCCATGGTGTCATTGAGATAATCGCCATACAGTGTGCCATGCGAATCCTTACCGATAAGATACCGCAGTTCCAGCCCCTCCTGAAATCCCCTCTTGTCCATATAGCGCTGATAAAAGGTCGCGTCGGCATTTTCTGAAACCGCCCAGTAAAAGGGAATACCGACATCCCATCCCAGTTTGTCACGCGAATAGGCGATGCGGGGAAACAGCAGACCCGTCTGCCGGGTAGTCTTGGCGGGGAATATCATGTAGGGGAGGTAGAGAACGGGGATACCTTTCACATGGAAAGTACCGTTTTTAAGGGTTCCATACCCGTCAATGGTAACCTCCATCTCGCTGCCGGTAAACATCCAGTCGGGATCCTCACCGTCACAGGTCGTTGCCCGGCCCTCCTTCAGGGAATAGGTTGCATCGCCCGTCTTCTCAATTGTTTCCCCTCTCAGGTAGAGGTGATTCTTATCAAAAAATACCTTTCCGTCAGACATGGTGCCTGTTTCAGTACCAATATTGAACTGTGCCTTCTTTCCTTCAAGAATGTCCTTGCCGCTCTTTATGAATACATGCCCCTCGGCTGTCGCTTCATCCTTCAACCTGTCCAATATGACATCATCGGCTTTAATGAACCCATCCTCAAAAGAAATAATGACATTGCCGCTGGCCCGATATGTTTCGGTATCGCTGTCATATGCCAGGCTATCAGCTTCTATATCCACCCGTTTCGGCATATCCTGCACAGAGGCAAAGGAAAGATTCCCACACAAGAACAAAAGCATTGACATGAAAAGCAGTATACACCTTTTCCTCACAAAGCATCCTCCAGACAATATCTCTAACACCAACAGGCTGTATTCACTATCACAAAAACCTGTTTTCCGGAAGGCCCAAACACAGATGTTTTTTTATCTCTCCCACAAGATAGAGCGAGCCCGTAACGCACACAAGATCGTCCGCGCCTGCAAGGAACCGGGCCCGGTCAAGGGCCTCTGCCGAATCGTCTACGACCTCAATATTACCATGATGCAGTGAGGCAACCGACAATAAATCCTCTGTACACGCGGCTCTTTCCACTTTCGGTTTCGTAAGTACAATTTTATCCACCAGGGGAAGCAATTTCTTCAACATCCCGGCATAGTCTTTATCACGAAGTACACCGAACACGACTATCAATCTCCGGTAAGAAAAGTCTGTCAACAGCGAACTGCACAGAGATGAAATGCCTGCCGGGTTGTGGGCGCCATCTACAACAATCCCGGGGTTACGGGAAACGAGTTCCAGTCTTCCCTCCCACCGTACATCTCTTAATCCTTCGACCACGGATGTATCGCTGATGCTCACACCTTTTTCCGTCAGAACTTCAATGGCCGCAAGGGCCAGGGCTGCGTTTTCAATCTGGTGTCTGCCGGCAAGAGAAAGTTTGAGGCCACTGTAGCGTTTATTAATTCCATAGTAGGAAAAATCTCCCCGCCCGGACCTCCTGACCCTTATATCCCTGCCTATCCTGTAGAGCACAGCCTCTCTCTGGCGACTGATTTCCTCAAGGGTATTGATGACTTTACGTCCTCTGGCAGCCGTCACGCACACGCCCCGTTCCTTTATGATTCCTCCTTTTTCACTGGCAATTGATTTCAGGTCATTACCCAGATATTTCTGATGTTCCATGGAAATATTGGTTATTATGGAAACCTCGGGAGATACGAGGTTTGTAGCATCAAGCCTCCCCCCCATACCCACTTCAACAATCGCCATATCCACCTTACACATGGAAAAATACAGAAATGCCAGGGCAGTGGCAAATTCGAAATAGGTAACGTCTTCCCTGATCTCATCCCGTACATTATCTATGAGAGTACAAAGTGTATCCCCCGGGATCGTGTGATCATTGACCCTTATCCGTTCCCTGAAGTCGCGTAGGTGCGGAGATGTATAGAGACCAACGTTCATACCCTCCTTCATTAATATAGAAGAAAGAATCGCTGCCGTGGATCCCTTGCCGTTGGTTCCGCCTATGAGGATCGTTTTATATCCATTCTGGGGATTGTCAAGACGGGCGAGAAGCCTTGATATAGGTCCAAGACCTAAATTTATTCCCTTTTGTTTCAATCCTTCCAGATACGAGAGGGGGTTATGCATGCGCACACTCCAAACAAAAAGGCCATGGGATTCATGTTACAATCCATGGCCTTCAAAACTTTTTACAGCATAGATCGACCACCAGGGATTCACTCCATGTCTGATCGAAGAACGCCCTTTTTAACAAAAACAGGATTACTCCGGAATAATCTTGAACATCTCATCTCCGGGGCGAACACGGCCAGAAACCTTGATACCTATATAATCGCCTGCCGTTGCCTTCTCTATCTGTTTATTATCAATTTCCATTGAGTCAATTCTGTCTTCGAAATCCGTGGTATGGCCGGTAAATTTGACCGCATCACCTGCCAGTAATTCTCCCGATGTAATCTTGACCGCAGCGACACTGGGCTTCGCAAAAAACTTCATCACCTCACCAATTTTCTCTTCTCCCATGATTCATAACCTCCTTGTCATCGTTCAAATCCGTACGAAAAAACCTCTATCAGAAATTAAAGGATGATTATAGCTTCTCTCGTGGAAAAATCAAGAAATAAAAAAGGGGCAGGATTCCCTGCCCCTTAAAACCAACAAAACTAACTTATGCTACTGCTATTTGGCGGCCTTTTTCTTCTTTATACTTTTCTTTTTCTCTTCCTCCGGCATTAATTCTATCATGGATAGAAGGGCATCATCACCCTCTCTGTTGCTCACTTTGACTATCCTTGTATATCCACCAGCCCTTTCAGTGTAACGGGATGCCAATTCTTCAAACACTTTTTTTGTAACCTGGTCGCTCCTTATAAAAGACAGGGCCTGTCTCCTCGCATGAAGGGTTCCCCTTTTGCCCAGGGTTATCATCTTATCGGCAACGCCTCTCAATTCCTTGGCCTTCGCATCGGTTGTGATGATCTTCTCATGTTCCAGAAGGGAGGTCACGAGATTCCTCATCATGGCCCTTCTGTGACTTGATGTCCTGCCAAGTTTTCTTCCGGCTATCCTGTGACGCATTGAGCATTACCCCTTTAAATGTTATTCTTTCAAACCCTTATCATCATCCATGCCGGGAGGGTGAAAATCCACCTTGCTGCCAAGGCTGAGCCCCATCTCGACAAGCATATCCTTTATTTCATTCAAAGATTTTCTTCCGAAGTTCTGTGTCTTGAGCATTTCTGCTTCTGTCTTCTGAATAAGCTCTCCTATGTATTGAATACCGGCATTCTTCAGACAATTGGCCGATCTTACCGAGAGCTCCAGATCATCGACCCCCCTGAACAAGTTATCAGCAACACTATCTTCTTCTACAATCTCTTTTGGTGTCTCCACTTCCTCCTGTTCATCAAAATTGATAAACACATTCATCTGTTCCTTTAAGCTCTTGGCCGCATAGGCAATGGCATTTTCGGGCAGGATACTGCCGTCCGTCCAGACTTCAAATGCCAGCTTATCGTAATCTGTTATATGACCAACACGGGCGTTGGAAACTGTGTACGTAACCTTCTTGATGGGGGAAAACATGGCATCAATATTGATTGTTCCCTCAGGCTGCTCTGTGCCTATCTCTCTCCTGGCGGGGACATACCCCTTTCCCACATCAGCCATCAACTCAGCCTTGAACGCCGCCTTATCCGAAAGGGTCGCCAAGTGGTGATCGGGATTGAGGACCTCAACCGTTTCATCTGTGATAATATCTCCCGCTGTAACGGTTCCTTCACCTGAGGCGTCAACATGAAGTGTCCGGGGGCCATCTCCGTGTAACTTCAGCCGTACCCCTTTAAAGTTCAAGATGATATCAGAGACATCCTCTTTGACCCCGGAGATAGCTGAAAATTCATGAAGTACTCCGTCAAATTTCACAGATGTAATAGCTGCACCATAGATAGAGGAAAGGAGCACCCTCCTCAGGGCATTCCCCAGCGTGATACCAAACCCCTTTTCCAAGGGCTGGCACGTAAACTCACCATAAAACGGTGTATGGGTCTTTTCGTCAATTTCTATTCGGTTTGATTTTATAAGGCTGCGCCAGTTTCTCTCCATATTGTTAGTTCCTCATATATAAAACTTTTTACCTAGAGTAAAACTCAACCACTAACTGCTCCTGGATGGGCATAGTCAGTTCTTCCCGAGTAGGCAGCGCTTTTACAACACCGGCAAAATTATCTTTATCCAGCTCCAGCCATTCGGGTACGCCACGCCTGGCAACGGTCCCTACGGCATCAATTATAGTGGAAACCTTCCTGCTTTTTTCCTTAACCTGTATTTTGTCACCCATCTTAACCAGGTACGAAGGAATGTTTACCTTTCCATCATTCACCAGAAAATGATTGTGCCTTACGAGTTGTCTAGCCTCACCCCTGGAATTAGCGAAACCCAGCCTATACACCATATTGTCCAGTCTTTTCTCCAGCATGAGCAACAGATTCACGCCCGCTATGCCCTTTTGTTTCTTAGCCTTTTTAAAATAACCCTTAAACGATTTTTCCAAAAGGCCAAACGTCCTCTTGAGTTTCTGTTTTTCTCTTAACTGGGTACCGTAATCGGACGCCTTTCGTCTGAATTTAATCTGTCCATGTTCCCCGGGTATATAACTCCTTCGTTCAAAGGAGCATTTGTCACTGTAACATCTGTCCCCCTTTAGAAACAGCTTCGCACCCTCAGCCCGGCATAATCTGCATAAAGATCCTCTATATCTTGCCAAAATACTCCTCCCCTAATATATAATTCAGTCAGGACTGGTAATCTAAACTCTCCTTCTCTTCGGCGGACGACAACCGTTATGGGGAATTGGCGTTACATCCCTGATAAGGCTTATGTTCAAGCCCGCTGCCTGTAGCGCCCTGAGCGCCGATTCTCTCCCCGAACCAGGTCCCTTTATAAACACTTGCACGTTTCTCAGTCCATGCACCCTCGCCTTCTTGACGGCATCTGTAGCAGTTAACTGCGCGGCAAAGGGGGTGCTCTTTCTTGAACCTTTAAATCCCTGCCCGCCACCAGAAGACCAGGCAATAACATTGCCGCTCAAATCCGTAATAGTGACTAAGGTATTATTAAAAGTCGATTGAATATGGGCAATCCCGTCAGATATATTCTTTTTTTCCTTTTTCTTTACATTACTCTTTTTTGGTCGAGCCATCTTTCCTCCAAACATAGAGCCTGCCTAATGACAAACTCTTATCTTATTTCGTTCTCTTTCCTCCAACAGCTCTCCTCGGGCCTTTTCTCGTTCTTGCATTGGTAGATGTCCTCTGACCCCTCACAGGAAGGCCCTTTCTATGCCTCAGACCTCTGTAGCTCCCTATATCCATGAGACGTTTTATAGACATGGTAACCTCTCTTTTGAGATCACCTTCAACCTTGCAATTCTTATCTATAACGTCCCTTATGGCGGCCATCTGCTCATCGAGAAGATTGTCTGTCTTTGTATCAAGATCGATTCCAGCCTCTTCAAGAATCTTCTTAGACTTGGGTCTCCCTATACCGTATATATACGTGAGGGCTACTTCCATTCTTTTATTCTTGGGTAAATCAACTCCTGCGATTCTTGCCACCTTGCAACCTCCCGCTGTTTATCCCTGGCGCTGTTTATGTTTAGGGTTTTCACATATGACCCTTACAACACCACGTCTCTTTATAATCTTGCACTTAGCACATATCTTTTTAACAGATGCTCTTACTTTCACTGTCCTCACACTCCATTTCCGTCTTATTTCGACCGATACGTAATCCTGCCCCGAGTCAGATCATAGGGCGATAACTCTATCGTTACCTTGTCCCCCGGTAGTATCTTGATAAAATGCATCCTCATCTTCCCCGAGATGTGGGCCAGAACGCGGTGACCGTTCTCGAGCTCGACGCGAAACATAGCATTCGGCAATGGTTCCAACACCGTCCCTTCAACAATTATGGCATCTTCCTTAGCCATGCGATCATCACCCCGTCAGGTATCCGAGAATATCGGTACCTTGGCTTATGCTCTGCTGCTACTTAATATCACAGGTCCGTCTTCAGTGACGGCTATCGTATGTTCAAAATGGGCAGATAGACTACCATCATCAGTTACCACGGTCCACCCGTCAGGCTTCGTTCTTACCTTGTATGACCCCTCATTTACCATAGGTTCTATGGCTATCACCATACCTGCCTTCAGCTTGACACCCCGGCCATTCATCCCGAAATTCGGAACCGGAGGATCCTCATGAAGATCCTTTCCTATCCCGTGGCCAACGTAATCTCTTACCACCGAAAAACCGGCACTTTCCACACAGCTTTGTACCGCAAAGGATATATCGCCCAATCTGTTGCCCTTTCTTGCCTTCTCTATCCCCCTGTACAGAGATTCCTCTGTCACTTTCATCAGCCTGGCGGCTGACGCGGAAACCATGCCCACAGCAACGGTAATGGCGGAATCTCCATAATAGCCCTCGTAGCAGACCCCATAATCGAGGCTTACTATATCACCCTCTTGCAAAGGCCTGTCCGAAGGAAAACCGTGCACAACTTCCGAGTTTACAGATGAACAGAGCGCAAAGGGAAAGCCTCCGTATCCCTTGAAAGCAGGCTTAGCACCTTTTTTTTGCGTCACAGCCTCGGCGTACTCATTCAACTCCAATGTTGTTACGCCTGGCCTTACTCTCTCTTTTAAACCAGTTAATACCTCTGCTACAATGGCATTGCTCTCTCCCATTTTTTTTATCTCTTCGGGAGATTTCAAGATGATCATCTGATTTATTGCCCCACAAGTGTCCTTGGCGCAAATCCCGACATGTCGGGACATTAGCGCCTCCTGCCTATTTTGCCCTTTTTCATAAATCCCTCGTACTGTCTGGTAAGAAGATGGGTCTCTATCTGACCTGCCGTGTCAAGAGCAACCCCGACAACAATAAGAAGTGCTGTACCCCCAAAATAAAAAGGGACATTAAACCGACTTATAAGGATACTCGGCAGGACACAAACAGCAGATACATACACAGCACCACTGAAGGTAAGCCTAGTCAGAACACTGTCTATATACTCGGCGGTCTTTTTGCCCGGTCGTATGCCCGGTACGTAGCCACCATTCTTTTTCATATTGTCGGCAACATTCACCGGGTTAAATGTAACAGCTGTATAAAAATAGCAGAAGAATATTATAAGCGCGACATAAAACAGCTCATAAACAAATCTCCCGGGCATCAGGAACCCTGCCACCGTTTGCATCCACGGATGTGGAATAAAATTGGCAATGGTGGCGGGAAACATGATGATAGATGAAGCAAAGATCGGAGGAATAACACCAGCCGTATTGACCTTCAAAGGCAGGTGCGTCGTCTGTCCGCCATACATCTTTCTCCCGACAACCCTTTTCGCGTACTGTACAGGGATCCTCCTCTGCGCACTCTCCACAAATACTATCACACCCACAACACCAATCATCAGCACTGCAAGGAGCACCACAAAGAATATTCCCATCTCACCCGTTGACAACAGGCGGAAAGTATTTACAACAGCAGCGGGTCCCCTGCATACGATACCCGCAAAAATGATTAGAGATATTCCGTTGCCTATACCCTTTTCAGTAATCGTTTCTCCCAGCCACATGATAAACGAGGTGCCTGCCGTCAGTGTAATAACCGTCATCAGGCGAAAAGCCCATCCTGGTGCGATAACAACGGATAAACCAGAGGGACCTGCCATATTCTCCAAGCCTACAGCTATGCCAAACCCCTGTATGACACTTAGAAGAACTGTGCCATATCTCGTATACTGGGTTATTTTTCTTCTGCCTGCATCCCCCTCTTTAGACAATTTTTCGAGGTGAGGAACGGCAACTGTTAGCAGCTGGAGGATGATGGATGCACTGATATAGGGCATAATCCCCAGGGCAAAAACAGAGAGCCTGCTAAGAGCGCCCCCCGCAAACATGTCAAAGAGCCCGAGAAGGGAATTCTTCGCCTGATCAAAAAACGCGGCAAGGGCCTGTGCGTCTATCCCTGGCGTAGGCACATGCGCGCCTATTCTGTAAACGGCAAGAAGGAAAAAGGTAAACAGTATCTTCTTCTGCAGTTCCGGAATCTTTGTTATGTTTTTAAAACCACCTATCATCAAACAACCTCTATCGTACCGCCTGAAGCCTCTATCTTTTTCCTGGCGCCGCAGCTTATACTATTCACTCTTAATGTTAATGGATAGTCTATCGTTCCATTGCCAAGCATCTTGATTCCATCACCACTGTCCTTAATAATGCCACTTGTTACCAGGGCATCCGCATCGACGACCGAATCCTTCGGGAATGCTTTCAACTGGTCGATATTAACAATAACAATATCTTTCCGGAATCTGTTGTAAAACCCCCTTTTCGGAAGCCTCCTCGTAAGGGGCATCTGTCCACCCTCAAATCCAAGCCTGACGCCTCCACCCGAACGAGCGTTCTGCCCCTTGTGGCCCCTGCAGGATGTTCCACCATGACCTGAACTATCGCCACGTCCCACCCTTTTTCTCTTCTTAGTGGACCCATTTGCAGGTCTCAATTCGTTCAGCTTCATATATCCATCTCACATTCTTCCGCAGAAACCAGATGCGAAACTTTGCTGACCATGCCTCTGATTTCCGGGGTGTCCTTTAGATAAACTGTTTTATTCAACCTCTCAAGGCCCATCCCACGGAGTACTTTTCTCTGCTTTTCAGGTCTCCCTATGGGACTTTTGACAAGCACGATCCTAAGTTGTTTCACGGCCCATTCCTCAATATTACATTTTAGATTTCAGCTATATCTTTTCCCCGCAGTACGGCTATCTGTGCAGGGTTTCTCAAACTTCTAAGCCCATCCATGGTTGCCTTAACAAGATTATGGGGATTGTGCGAACCAAGGCATTTAGTCAATACGTCCTGGACTCCCACCACTTCCAGGATAGCCCTGACAGCACCTCCAGCTATAAGGCCCGTGCCTTTGGAGGCTGGCTTTAAAAGAACTCTCCCAGCTCCATAATGCCCTATTACCTCATGGGGTATGGTTCCGTCCGCAATGGATACTTGAACGATGCTCCTTTTGGCCATCTCCATACCCTTTCTGATGGCTTCAGG
Source organism: uncultured Syntrophaceae bacterium (assembly GCA_964610735.1). Taxonomy (GTDB): domain Bacteria; phylum Desulfobacterota; class Syntrophia; order Syntrophales; family UBA2210; genus UBA2210. The sequence continues at coordinate 10,625 of CAZSYH010000020.1, forward strand.
AACTTCATGGGCCTTCCCCAATCCTATGCCAACAGAGCCGTTACCGTCACCAACCGCTACAATGGCACTGAACCTAAATCTCCTGCCGCCCTTTACCACTTTGGCGGTCCGTTTGATCTTTATTACCTTGTCAAGAAGTTCGCGCTCTTCCATATTCCCCTTATCCGGATCCAAAGATTTATAATTTTACACCCATTTCCCTTACACCTTCAGCAAGAGACTTCACTCTCCCATGATAGAGAAATCTGCCTCTGTCAAAGACGGCTTCTTTTATGCCCTTTGATAACAAGTTTTTCGCCATCAGTTTTCCGACTTCTTTGGCCGCTTCAACCTTCTTAAGACCCGTCAGATTTTCCTTGATCTCTTTATCTAACGTCGATGCCTGAGCCAGAGTCTTCCCTACATCGTCGGCAATCGCCTGAACATATACATATCTGGAACTACGAAAGACCGAAAGACGTGGCCGCGCCTCTGTGCCACAGATCTTGATTCTGACTCTCTTCTCACGCCTTTCTCTTATCTTTTTCAATCTCTTTATAGATGCCACGACAACTCCCCTGCAATAACTTTGACAACTTCGTAAAAACTTAATATCTGATTTATGCTCCCGCAGACTTTCCTACTTTCTTTCTCACATATTCGCCTGCATATCTGATCCCCTTTCCCTTATAAGGTTCGGGTTTCTTCAAATTCCTTATTTCTGATGCAGTTCTGCCGACAAATTCCTTATCTATACCTGAAACCACCATATTTACCTGTTTGTCAACCTTGATGGTTATTCCCTCTGGTATTTTATATTCCACGGGATCGGAGGATCCTATGAGCAGCTTGAGAATGTTACCTGCCACCTCTCCACGGTATCCGACTCCGACTATCTCCAGAGACTTTTTGAATCCCTTGTTCACACCTGTCACCATATTGGCAATCAGCGTTCTTATAAGACCGTGCAGAGATCTTCCCTCTCTGTCGTCAGTCCTTGCATTTACAAGGACCACATTCCCCTCTAAAGCGACTTCAACTCCCTCAGGGATTTCTCTGAGAAGGGTCCCCATGGGGCCCTCTATTATTATTAAAGAACCGTCCCACCTGATTCTTACACCATCAGGGACCTCTATCGGCTTCTTGCCAATTCTCGACATGAACACATCTCCCGCTTCATCTTATCAGCCAAACTATTTTCACCACACATTGCAGAGAATCTCACCGCCCACTTTCAACGCCCGTGCCTGTTTATCAGCCATGATCCCCCTGGAAGTCGAAAGGATAGCCACCCCGTATCCATTTAAAACTCTGGGAATATCCTGACTGCCTGAATATATTCTTCTGCCTGGTTTGCTCACCCTCTGTATATCGGTGATTGCACTTTCCTTCAGGCTTGAATATCGCAGATGTATCCGCAACATACCGTTTGCCTTCTTGTCACCTTTTCTGACATCAAACCCGTTTATATACCCCGCGTCTTTTAACACCTTCGCAAGACTCAGATTCACCTTCGACAGAGACACGTCCGCATTTTTAAACTTCACGCGATTCGCGTTTCTGATTCTTGTCAGCATATCGGCAACAGGATCGGTCATGCCCATCTTGATTCTCCTTTACCAGCTTGATTTTACAACGCCCGGAAGTTCTCCATTAAGGGCACGTTTTCTCAGACATATCCTGCACATATCAAATTTCCTATAATAAGCGCGAGGCCTTCCGCACAACGGACAACGATTATAGCCCCTGACGGGAAATTTATTCTTCGCCTTGGCTTTTGCTATCAAGGATTTCTTTGCCACGCCCGTCTCCCCCTAATTACGAAATGGAACACCCATTAACTTTAAAAGTTGCCTTGCCTCGTCGTCTGTTTTAGCAGTCGTGACAATAGTTATATTCAGTCCTTTAACTTTTTCGATCTTGTCATAATCAATCTCAGTAAAGATGTAATGTTCATTAATCCCCATAGAAAAATTCCCCCTGCCATCAAATGACTTTGGCGAAATACCCCTGAAGTCTCTGATCCTTGGGATAGCAACATTGACAAGCCTGTCAAGAAATTCGTACATCTTCTCCTGCCTCAAGGTCACCATACAACCTATTGACATGCCCTGACGCAGTTTAAAGGTGGCAATCGATTTTCTCGCCTTGGTAACAACAGGCTGCTGCCCAACAATCATGGCAAGTTCTGAGACAGCACTGTCAAGTATCTTGACGTTCTGTATTGCCTCACCCAGACCCATATTAACCACAATCTTTTCAAGCCTGGGAACCTGCATAGAATTCTTATATCCAAGCTCCTTGATTAATGCTGGAGTCACTTCTTCTTTGTAATATTTTTTTAATCTGGCCATCTGTTTTCCACGCTCGCTAATCCTACACTATTTTCAATTATTACGTTCAAATATCAGATTATCTATTTCACGGAACCGTGCTGCCGCTTCTTTCCATTCGGCACTCCCTCTCGAGTTGTCTACATGACTTCCGCTTTCGCACCCCTTTGCATCTCTTTCAAGGATCCGTTCCACCATTTTTTCACGTTCGGCAAAAAGTGCTTTTTTGTCTATAGTTTCTTTTGCTTTCTTATCCATTTTACGTCCCCTTTCTCTGCCTTTCTGAAATCCAGTTCCACTTTTTCGGGATCTTCCGCTCTTTTAATTCCGATTACTTAAGTAAGGCCCTAATCTCTATCTCTCTATTCATCCAATAGCTCTTGGCATTTCTTACAGATACGCACCTTCTTGCCATCTTCCAGTACCTTGTACCCTATCCTTACGCCAGTATTACATTTACTACATATAAGCATGACATTGGATACATGAAGAGGGGCTTCCTTTTCCACTATTCCACCCTTCCCAGTCGCGTCGGGTTTCTGGTGTTTTTTTATCAGATTCGTCTTTTCGATCACAACACGATTTCTTTCTCTGACAACATTGAGCACCTTACCGGTTTTCCCCTTCTCTCTGCCGGCTATTACTTTTACCATATCATTTTTCTTTATATGCATTCGCTGCAGCTCCAAGACTCTAAAACTTTTATTCTCTTATATTACTTCCGGAGCAAGGGAAACTATCTTCATAAACTGTTTTGCCCTAAGCTCCCTGGCTACTGGTCCGAATATCCTTGTGCCAAGCGGTTCAAGCTGATCATTTATCAGAACAGCAGAATTCTCGTCAAACTTGAGATATGAACCATCGTTCCGGCCAATTTCCTTCTTCGTCCTCACGACAACGGCCTTCACCACGTCCCCCTTCTTCACCTTCGAGTTGGGAATAGCCTCCTTGACAGAGACCACTATAATATCTCCAACGCTGGCATATCTCCTCTTCGAACCACCAAGAACCTTTATACAGCAGACCATTCTAGCCCCAGAATTATCCGCCACTCTTAAAAAGGTTTGCATCTGTATCATAACAAAACCCCACCGCTACATTTCTGTTATTTCGCCTTCTCCAAAATTTCAGACACCCTCCATCGTTTCTCTTTACTGAAAGGGCGTGATTCAACAATCAATACCTTATCTCCAATGCCACAGTTGTTTTCTTTATCATGGGCCTTGTATTTTACGTGCCTCGTTATATATTTATGAAATTTGGGATGCTTAACCAGCCGTTTCGTAAGGACAACAACCGTTTTTTCCATTTTGTCGCTTACCACCATCCCCTGTATGCTTCTCTTGTTACTTCTGTTATCCATATTACCTCTGGTCTCCTCTTTCCCTGAGAACAGTTTTTACACGGGCCACATCTCTCTTCACACTCTTTATCACAGAGGGAGACTCCAACTGCCCTGTTGCAAACCTGACACGGAGTCTGAAGAGCTCCTCAATAAAATTCGCTTCCTTTTCTTTTAACTCATCCACACTAAGGTCTCTGATTTCTTTAACTTTCATCAAATATCTCCCTGGAAAGAAACTTGGTCGCCACAGGAAGCTTATACGATGCCAGCCTCAATGCCTCGCGGGCAACATCTTTTGGAACTCCCTCCATTTCATAGAGAACCGCGCCCTTTTTGACTATGGCAACCCACTCTTCAGGAGCCCCCTTCCCTTTTCCCATACGAGTCTCTGCCGGTTTTTTTGTTACCGATTTATGGGGGAAAATGCGTATCCATATCTTGCCGCCACGCTTCACATGACGGTTTATAGCAATACGGGCCGATTCGATCTGCCGTGCTGTCACCCGACCACTTTCCGTTGCCTGGAGCCCGTATTCACCGAAAGCCACCGTGATCCCCTTATGGGCCGCGCCCTTTATGCGACCCTTCTGGATCTTCCTGTATTTTACCCTTTTGGGTGCTAACATAGTGATCCTATTCCTGACTGCTTTTCTTGTCCGGCAAAACTTCGCCATTAAATATCAAAACCTTGACGCCTATGATTCCATAAGTCGTCTTGGCCTCTGCAAAACCATAATCGATATCCGCTCTCAATGTATGAAGGGGGACTCTGCCCTCTCGGTACCATTCCCTTCTTGCCATTTCCGCTCCGCCCAATCTCCCCGCACAAGCCACTCTGATACCCTTAACACCAAACTTCATGGCCGTGGTCACACTTCGTTTCATGGCCCTCCTGAAAGCTACTCGTCTGATAAGCTGCAGCGCAATATTCTCGGCCACAAGCTGGGCATCTGTTTCCGGTCTGCGCACTTCCAGTATATTTATGATGACATCCCCTGTCATGAGCTTTTCGATGTCTTTCTTGACCTTCTCTATTTCCGTTCCCTTCCTCCCGATGATGATGCCGGGACGCGCCGTATAGATGTTAATCTTGCCCTTATCGGAAGCTCTTTCAATCTCTATCTTTGATATACCTGCATGAAAAAATTTATCCTTTATATGCTTTCTAACCCGCAGATCCTCATGAAGCAGATCACTATAGTTTCGCTCCGCGAACCACTTTGAACTCCAAGTTTTATTAATACCCAGCCTGAACCCGATGGGATTTACTTTTTGTCCCAAACTTCCACCTCCTTAGAGATTACCTTTCACCAAGCACGACCGTTATGTGACTCGATCTTTTCTTTATGGAAGCAGCTCTCCCCTGTGCCCTTGCCCTCCACCTCTTCAGCGAAGGACCCTGATCCACAAATACCGCTTTTACATAAAGGACATTCTCATCTATGTTGGGATTCTGGGCTGCGTTAGCTATCGCTGACTTCAAAACTTTCCTGACAATATACGCGGCCTTTTTATGTGTAAAACCGAGCATAGTATCAGCATCTTCAGCCTTTTTTCCTCTTATCAGATCAACCACCAGCCTTGCCTTCTGCGGTGATATCCGAACATGTTTAACAACAGCTTTCGTTTCCATTCGTCACAAAACTCCACACACTGATTCTGACTATCTCTTTTTCAGTTTTGTCTTCCTGTCTCCAGCATGACTGTAAAAGGTCCTCGTTGGCGCAAATTCACCCAGCTTGTGTCCAACCATATCTTCAGTCACATATACAGGAATAAACTTCTTTCCATTGTGTACCGCAAACGTATTACCTACAAGATCGGGAACAATCATGGAACGGCGAGACCACGTCTTTATTACCGCCCTGCTTCTTGCAACCTCTGCCAACCGCACCTTCTTAAGAAGCTTCTCATTAATATAAGGACCTTTTTTTATTGAACGCGCCACACCCTAACCCCTTTTCTTCACAATATATTTATCAGAATTCCTGTTCTTCCTCGTCTTGTAACCTTTGGTGGGCACTCCCCACGGAGTGCATGGATGCCTGCCGCCGGACGACTTGCCCTCACCACCGCCCATTGGATGGTCAACGGGATTCATAGCTACTCCACGAACCTTGGGTCTCCTGCCCAGCCACCTTGCCCGTCCCGCCTTTCCAATACTCATATTTTCGTGATCAATGTTACCGATTTGTCCTATTGTTGCCTTGCATCCCATCAGGATTTTCCGGACTTCTCCCGAAGGCAGGCGAACCTGGGCATAGGAGCCCTCTTTCGCCATAAGCTGGCCATAGGAACCTGCGCTGCGAATCAACTGCCCGCCCTTGCCCATTTTAAGTTCAAGGTTATGAATCTGAGAACCCAAGGGTATATTCCTCAGTGGAATCGTGTTGCCCGTTTTTATATCCTCTTTCTCGCCACTAATAACAGTATCGCCCACTTCAAGACCCAGAGGAGCAAGTATATATTTTTTTTCTCCATCCCTGTAATGGAGAAGCGCTATTCTCGAAGAACGATTCGGATCATATTCAATAGCCGCTACCCTGGCAGGAATATCCAGCTTGTCACGCCTGAAGTCTATGACCCTGAACTTTCTCTTATGACCCCCACCGATATGCCTGCTCGTCATCCGCCCCAGATTGTTCCGCCCACCGGTCTTTTTCAGCGGCCTTGCAAGGCGCTTCTCAGGCTTTGCTTTCGTTATTTCCTCAAAGGTAGATCCTGTCTGGAATCTCCTTCCCGGCGATGTTGGTTTATATGCCTTCAGTGCCATGTTTCGCTAAAACCCCTTCTTTTTATACTCCCTCATAAACCTCTATAGAACTGCCGGGAGCGAGGGTGATTACAGCCTTTTTCCAGCTACGTTTCCTGCCGACAATTTTCCCCACCCTCTTCTTTTTACCAGCTACATTTACAGTATTAATATCCACTACTCTGACTTTGAATATCTTTTCAACGGCACTACGTATGTCTATCTTTGTCGCCCTTCGATCCACCTCGAAGAAATATTTATTCTCTTCATCCCTGGCAATCGTACTCTTTTCCGTAACAAGCGGTTTTTTTATGATGGAATATATATTCATTATAACAACAATGCCCCTTCTATCTTTTCCACAGAGGACTCCAGAAGAACGAGATCATCATAATTGAGCAGATCATACACATTGATGCCCTCTGATCGCATCATCTTCACATTTTTGATATTCTTAGACGATTTTTCCAGAATGGTATTCCTCTCATCCAGCACAAAAAGAGTCTTTCCAAGCTCAAACCTGTCAAGAACCTCTTTAAATCTCTTTGTCTTTATCTCGTCCATGGGAAAGTCCCTGAGTATTATCACCCTGCCTTCTTTAACCTTCATACTCAAAGCGGACTTCAGAGCGGCCTTCCTTACCTTTTTCGGAGCCTTGTAGGAATAGTCTCTAGGCACGGGACCAAACACAACCCCCCCACCTCTCCAGATGGGAGACCTTGTAGTACCGGCCCTTGCCCTCCCTGTTCCCTTCTGTCGCCACGGCTTTCTTCCGCCACCGCGAACATCACTCCTGGTCTTGGTGGAAGCGGTCCCCTGTCTTCTACACGCAAGCTGCATCTTCACAACTTCATAGAGTATGTGTTCATTAACCTCAACGCCGAAGACAAGATCGCTCAGCTCCAACTCGGCTATCTTGGTTTTCTCTATATCATATACATTCAGAACCGGCATTTTCTACCACTCAATATCCTTATATTTTAATAGAATCCTTAATTAAGACAATACCATTCTTGCTGCTGGGAACAGATCCCTTTACCAGAATAAGGTTTTGCTCCGGCCTTATGCCCACCACCATCAAGTTTTGCACTGTCTGTCTGCGATCGCCCATATGCCCTGGCATTCTCTTTCCCTTAAAAACCCTGGAAGGCCACGCACTCGCTCCTATAGAGCCTGGCGCCCTGTGAAACATTGAGCCATGGCTGCCAGGCCCGCCACGAAACCCGTACCTCTTCACTACACCGGCAAACCCCCTGCCTCTGGTCGTTCCAACCACATCTATATAGTCACCCACTTTGAAGATATCGGCCCTCAGTTCCGAGCCCACTTCATAATCATTGGCAAACCCAAGCCTAAACTCTTTGAGAACTCTGAAATACCCTTTATCGGCTTCCTTAAAATGCCCCCTGAGGGGTTTACTAACCCCTTTTTCTTTTACCCGATCAAACCCGAGCTGCAGGGCATCATATCCGTCCACTTCGCCGGTCTTCTTCTGTATGACAACACAGGGTCCCGCTTCAATGGCAGTGACTGGAATAACAGAGCCGTCATTCCAGAATATCTGCGTCATACCTAATTTTTTGCCTATCAATCCCTTTTTCATGACATCTACGATTTCCCATGCACCTTTTTGACAAAAAATGAGGAGATGCGACTTAAAAGATCATCTCCTCACTATTCGCTAAGTCTATAACTTTATTTCCACATCAACGCCAGCCGAAAGATCAAGCTTCATCAACGTATCTACAGTTGCCTGCGTTGGTTCCATGATATCGATAAGCCTTTTATGCGTTCTGATTTCAAATTGCTCTCTGGACTTCTTATCAACATTGGCAGACCTGTTAACACAATATTTATTTATCACTGTCGGAAGGGGAATAGGACCCGCAACACGCGCTCCTGTCCTCTTAGCAGATTCCACAATATCCTGTGCCGACTTGTCAAGCAGCTTATAATCATAAGCCTTGAGACGAATTCTTATCTTTTGATTTTCCATCTAACCCTCTATCAATTATCATCTGTCAGCTTCTTATTCTATGATTTCGCTGACGACACCGGCTCCAACAGTTCTGCCACCTTCACGGATAGCAAACCTCAGCTGCACCTCCATGGCAATAGGGGTTATCAGCTCAGCCACTATTTCCACATTATCACCGGGCATTACCATTTCAATCCCTTCCGGAAGAGTGGCAATTCCCGTCACATCAGTCGTCCTGAAATAAAACTGAGGCCGATAACCATTGAAAAACGGGGTGTGCCTTCCACCCTCTTCTTTCGTAAGGACATAGACCTGGGCCTTGAACCTGGTATGGGGGGTGATGGATCCGGGTTTCGCGACAACCTGTCCCCTTTCAACATCTTCCCGCTTTGTACCCCTCAAGAGAAGACCAACATCGTCACCGGCTCTTCCCTCATCAAGGGTCTTGCGGAACATTTCCACGCCGGTACATACAGTTTTAAAGGTGGGTCTGATCCCCACTATTTCAACTTCTTCGCCCGTCTTGATAATCCCCCTGTCAACACGACCGGTGACAACCGTCCCACGTCCGGAGATGGTAAACACATCACCGACAGGCATAAGAAAAGACTTCTCAAGGTCTCGAACAGGTTGAGGGATATAAGAATCAACGGCATCCAGCAGTTCCCGGATGCTTTTCACATCTTCGGAATTCGGATCATCGCTCTCCAGGGCCTTCAAGGCCGATCCTCTTATAATCGGAATATCATCACCCGGGAAATTATAATTTGTCAAGAGCTCTCTCAGCTCAAGCTCAACAAGATCGAGAAGCTCTGGATCATCCACCAGATCAACCTTATTCATGTAAACAATCATATATGGCACCTGAACCTGCCTGGCCAGAAGTATGTGCTCTCTCGTCTGCGGCATGGGACCATCTGAGGCCGCCACTACCAGTATGGCGCCATCCATGTGAGCGGCACCCGATATCATGTTCTTTATGTAGTCGGCATGCCCCGGGCAATCGACATGGGCATAGTGCCTTTTTTCGGTCTGATATTCAACATGCGCGATATTTATGGTAACCCCTCGTTCCTTTTCTTCGGGGGCGTTATCAATCGAATCAAAGGGCATATATTCGGCAAGGCCCTTGGAGGCCAGGTATTTTGTCATAGCTGCAGTCAATGTAGTTTTCCCATGATCCACATGTCCAATGGTTCCAATATTCAGATGCGGTTTTGTCCTTTCAAATTTCTTCTTTGCCATAACCATTACCTCCTTTAATTAAAAATGGTTAACTAACTCTCACCAATAACTATAACTTTATTATCTGCTCCCGTAAGTTATCCCGCTACAGTTTACCCGCAACCACAGAAATCAGTCAGAACCCCAAGTCGAAAGCCACATCCTAAAATCTGTAATGGGCAAATGCCTTGTTCGCCTCAGCCATCTTGTGCGTGTCTTCTCTCTTCTTGACAGACGCGCCCCTGCCTGCGGCCGCATCCATGAATTCAGCTGCCAATTTTTCCTTCATGCTTTTACCAACACGTGATTTAGCATTCCCTATCAACCACCTGATCGCAAGAGCTATCCGCCTGTCCGGCAAAACCTCCGTAGGCACCTGATATGTCGCACCACCTATTCGTCTCGATTTTACCTCAAGAACAGGCCTTACATTATCCACAGCCTTTTCAAAGACCTCAAGGGGTGATCCGTTTACCTTATTTTCTATACTATCAAAGGCACCATAGAGTATGGACTCGGCAACACTCTTCTTCCCTTTCTTCAGCAGGTTATTAATAAACCTCGACACCAGGGCACTATTGTACTTGGGATCTGCCAGTATCTTTCTTTTTGTTACTACTCTTCTCCTCGGCATATAACTGTTCCTGTCTACTTAGGCTTTTTGGAGCCGTATTTTGACCTGCTCTGTCTTCTGTCCTGAACCCCCACGGCATCCAGCGAACCCCTTACGATATGATATCTGACTCCGGGAAGGTCCTTAACCCTGCCGCCTCTTACGAGAACAACGGAATGTTCCTGAAGGTTGTGTCCTATACCCGGTATATACGAGGTTACCTCGTAACCACTTGTAAGACGAACCCTGGCCACCTTTCTAAGGGCGGAATTCGGCTTCTTGGGAGTAGTGGTATACACCCTCACACAAACCCCCCTTCTCTGGGGACAACTGGCAAGAGCCGGCACTGAAGCCTTCTTCTTTATTTTTGATCTACCCTTGCGTATCAACTGGTTTATCGTAGGCATTACCCCTCCTCAAATCCTTCCCGCTATATCTTCAGAAACCACCGTACAGCGAAGTGGGGACTTGTATCAATTCACAACTTGACTGTCAAGGCTTTTCTCAATACTTTCTTCGTTTATTTGCCGATCTTCAGAAACCGGGATTTCGTTCTTAACATCTATTCCAAGCTTCTTATATATGGGAAGTCCCGTGCCGGCAGGAATAAGCCTGCCCATAATCACATTTTCCTTAAGACCTCTCAAATAATCTACTTTTCCAGACAGGGCGGCCTCCGTGAGCACTCGGGTTGTTTCCTGGAAAGACGCCGCGGAGATAAAGCTGTCGGTATGAAGCGATGCCTTGGTGATACCAAGGAGCACGGGTACGGCAGTGGCCGGCTCTTCTCCCCGCTGAATTAATTCCTCGTTCTCCTCTCCAAACCTGTTCTTATCCACATGCTCATCCACGAGAAAAGAGGTGTCGCCGGAGTTTGTAACTCTTACTTTTTTGAGCATCTGTCGCACGATAATCTCTATGTGCTTGTCATTAATCTTGACGCCCTGCAACCTGTAAACCTCCTGCACCTCGTCGACCAGATAACGCGCCAGTTCTTTTTCACCCTTGATATTAAGAATGTCATGAGGATTAATAGATCCATCCATCAGGGCCTGGCCCGCTATCACCCTGTCACCCTCCTGTACACTTATATGCTTCCCCCTTACAATCAGATACTCCTTAGGGTCACCAATGGCAGGCGTTACAATTATTCTCCTCTTCCCCTTGACATCCTCACCGTATGATACCTCCCCGTCTATTTCGGCTATAACGGCACACTCTTTCGGCTTTCTCGCCTCAAAGAGTTCCGCGACACGCGGGAGACCTCCCGTGATATCCTTTGTCTTGGTGGTCTCCCGTGGGATCCTGGCGATAATATCACCTGCCTTTATCTCGTCACCTTCTGAGACACCTATATTCGCCCCTACAGGCAACAGATGCCGCGCGATTGTATGCGACCCGGGAACTCTGACTGTTTTCCCATCCTTGTCTTTTATCGAAACTCTGGGGCGCAGGTCGGCAACCCTGTATTCCACAATTACCTTCCTTGAAAGACCGGTAACCTCGTCAACCTGCTCCTGCATGGTTTTCCCCTCAACAATATCCCCAAACCTTATGATTCCACCAATTTCGGAAAGTATTGGAATCGCATAGGGATCCCACTGAGCAATCAGGGTTCCTGCCTTTATGCCATGCCCTTCAGCAACCTTTAAATGAGCCCCATAGGGAACAGGATATTTGCCACGGTTTCTTCCTTTTTCATCCAAGACGTGAACCTCTCCATTCCTGCTCATAACAACGGTTTCATTATTCTTGTTTACAGCCACATTGACATCAACGAACTTAAGCATACCATCATGTCTCGCTTCCAGAGTGGAGTGCTCTTCAAACTTCGCTGTACCACCTATGTGGAATGTTCTCATGGTCAACTGGGTTCCTGGTTCGCCTATGGACTGAGCCGCAATAATACCAACAGCCTCGCCTATATTGACCAGATGACCATGCGCAAGATCTCTTCCATAGCACAATGCGCAGATTCCATATTTTGACTTGCAAGTCAGTGCAGATCTTATAAGTACTCTTTCCAGCCCCGCTTTGTCGATATTTTCCGCAAGAGTTTCATCAATCTCCTGATTCGCTTCCACCAGGATTTCTCCGGTAAAGGGATCTTCTATATCCTCCAGAGCAACTCTCCCGAGAATACGATCGCCCACCGTTTCCATTATTTCTCCACCCTCAACCAGGGCTGAAACGTAAATTCCATCGAGAGTGCCGCAATCCTTCTCCATAACAATACCATCCTGCGCCGAATCAACAAGCCTTCTCGTGAGATAGCCTGAGTTCGCTGTCTTCAGGGCAGTGTCGGCAAGGCCCTTCCTGGCGCCATGCGTGGAAATAAAGTACTGCAGAACCGTAAGACCCTCCCTGAAGTTAGCGGTAATTGGTGTTTCTATAATCTCTCCTGACGGCTTTGCCATCAGCCCCCTCATGCCGGCAAGTTGTCTCGTCTGAGCCGCACTTCCACGGGCGCCTGAATCGGCCATCATATAAATCGAATTGAAACTCTCAACCTGCTTCTTCGTCCCGTCGGGGGCCGTTATCTCCTCGGTACCGATACCCCTCAGCATGTCAGCGGCAACCTTTTCAGTGGCATGAGCCCAGATATCGATAACCTTATTGTAACGTTCACCATCGGTTATCAGACCGTCCATATACTGTTTCTGCATTTCCAGAACATCTTTCTGTGCCCTGTCAACAATATCACCCTTACTGCCGGGAATGGCAAGATCACCTATGGCGATCGACAGACCGGAAATCGTGGCATATTTATATCCAAGATCCTTCAATCGGTCCGCCAGTATAACCGTCGTTTTTGCACCGGAGTGTCTGTAGGCATAATCAACCAAGTTGGCTATTTCTTTCTTGTTCATAACCTTATTAATAAAATCAAAGGGGACCCCGTCGGGGATAATCTCGTAGAGCAATATTCTACCCACCGTCGTGTCGATCATCCCTTCTTTCATACGGACCTTTATACTGGCATGAAGGTCAACCGCTTCCGCATCATACGCGCTTCTCACCTCATCGGGATCGGAGAAGGTCATTCCTTCCCCTTTTACATACTCCCTTGGCCTGGTCATGTAATATATGCCGAGGACCATGTCCTGACTGGGAAGGATTATAGGCTTGCCATTGGCCGGAGAAAGTATGTTATTGGTGGACATCATAAGGCACCTTGCCTCAACCTGGGCCTCTACCGACAGAGGCACATGCACTGCCATCTGATCGCCATCAAAATCCGCATTAAATGCCGCGCAAACGAGAGGGTGAAGCTGCAGGGCTTTCCCTTCAATGAGGACGGGCTCAAACGCCTGGATGCCGAGTCTGTGCAGGGTTGGGGCCCTGTTGAGTAACACGGGATATTCACGCACAACTTCATCCAGAGCATCCCATACTTCCGGAACTTCTTTCTCGACCATCTTCTTCGCGCTCTTTACTGTTGTTACATATCCCTTTTCCTCAAGCCTGTTATAGATAAAGGGCTTAAATAATTCCAGCGCCATCTTTTTGGGAAGCCCGCACTGATGCAACCTTAGATCCGGCCCCACCGTGATCACAGACCTTCCTGAATAATCAACCCTCTTTCCGAGCAGATTTTGTCTGAATCTTCCCTGCTTACCCTTGAGCATATCCGACAGAGATCTCAAAGGCCTCTTCTTGTTGGCACCCGTGACAGCACGACCACGCCTCCCGTTGTCAAACAGGCAATCAACGGCCTCCTGGAGCATCCTTTTTTCATTTCTTGTAATAATATCCGGGGCATTTAATTCCAGCAGGCGTTTCAAACGGTTGTTTCTGTTTATAACTCTCCTGTAGAGATCATTTAGATCGGAAGTGGCAAAACGACCCCCATCCAGAGGAACCAGAGGCCTCAGGTCGGGAGGGATTACCGGAAGTACTGTAAGGGTCATCCATTCAGGTCTGTTCCCCGATTTCTTCAATGCCTCGACAACCTTCAACCTTTTTGTAAGTTTTGCCTTTTTGGTGACTGAGGTGGCTTCCTTAAGCTCGACACGGAGCTCGTCGTCCAATTTTTCCAGATTGATCTCCTCCAGAAGTTTTCTGATAGCTTCTGCTCCTATGCCCGCCTCAAAAGCATCGTTGCCATATTCCTCCAGCACTTCCAGATATCGATCTTCCGAAAGAAGTTCTCTCTTTTCCAGGGGGGTATCCTTCGGATCAAGGACTATCCATGACTCAAAATATAAGACTCGCTCCAATTCCTTCAGTGTAAGATCTAGAACATTTCCTATTCTGCTGGGCAGACTCTTGAGAAACCAGATATGCGCCACAGGTGCGGCCAGAACTATATGCCCCATCCTTTCCCTGCGAACTTTCGACTGGATGACTTCAACCCCGCATTTCTCGCACACCATGCCGCGGTGTTTCATCCTCTTATATCGACCGCAGAGACACTCGTAGTCCTTGACCGGCCCGAAGATCTTCGCGCAGAACAGACCGTCTCTTTCGGGCTTGAATGTCCTGTAATTTATGGTCTCAGGCTTCTTAACCTCGCCATGTGACCACGAGATTATATCTTCCGGCGAGGCCAGCGACACTTTGATAGCATTAAATCTTACGGGATCCTTAGGCTTCTCGAAAAGACCATAGATATCTTCCACTGGATAAAACTCCCTTTATTTCAAAAATGTTCTACAATAAACCCTTACTAACTTTCTATTAATTCAACATTAATGGCCAGCCCCTGTAATTCTTTGACAAGCACATTAAAGGACTCCGGCAATCCGGGCTCCAGGGTATGTTCCCCCTTTACTATAGCCTCATACATCCTAGTTCTTCCCACCACATCATCCGACTTGACAGTAAGAAACTCCTGCAACATGTAGGCAGCGCCGTAGGCCTCAATTGCCCATACCTCCATTTCACCAAGTCTCTGACCACCGAACTGCGCCTTTCCTCCAAGCGGTTGCTGTGTAACCAGGGAATACGGACCTATGGATCTCGCATGGATCTTATCATCGACAAGGTGGTGGAGTTTCAACATGTAGATCATTCCTACGGTTACCTTCTGATCAAAAGGCTCCCCTGTCCGACCGTCAAAAAGCGTTGTCTGACCTGTTTCCGGCAGATCTGCTGCCTTCAGCATATCCCTTATTTCACTTTCACAAGCTCCGTCAAAAACCGGTGTGGCCAGGGGAACTCCCCCTTCCAATCTGCGAACGAATCTCTTAACTTCATCGTCAGTAGCTCCATCCACGAAATCATCAAATTCGGAAGATGAATATAACCCCTTCAGTTCTTTTTTTACCACACCCATGTCAACCCCATCCGCAAGGGCCTGAAGCTTCTCACCCAAACCCTTCGCCGCCCACCCGAGGTGAGTTTCGAGAATCTGGCCTACATTCATACGCGAAGGTACACCAAGGGGATTTAAGACGATATCAACAGGTGTTCCATCCTTAAAGAAGGGCATATCCTCCTCCGGAAGTATTCGTCCCAACACCCCCTTGTTTCCGTGCCTGCCCGACATCTTGTCGCCAACGGAGAGTTTTCTCTTTATGGCAATATACACCTTTACCAGTTTGATCACACCGGGCGGCAATTCATCGCTTGTTTTCACCGTTTCTATCTTCTCCGCAAAGAATGTCTCGATAGATTCTATTCTCTTCGCAAGACCATCCAACACGGATCTCACCTTTTCTTCAGCCTTGTAATCATCAATCGTTATATCTTTCCAGAACCTGAAGGGGATAAGATCAAGAGCATCTTTGGTAATTGTTTCCGACTTTTTCAGAAAGGTTTTCCTGCCATCCGGATTAACCAGTCTAGAGGCGGAGATTTTTCCTGCAAATAATTCAGAGATCTTTTTCTTCACGTTATGGGTAATAATCCTGATTTCATCATCCCTGTCTTTGAGGAGGCTGCCTACCTCTTCGTCTTCTACCTCCTGAGATCTGCTGTCTTTCTCAGTGCCCTTGCGGGTAAATATCTTGGCATCTATAACCACTCCTTCTACGCCGGGTGGAATTCTGAGAGATGTATCCCTGACATCGCCAGCCTTTTCTCCGAATATGGCACGTAGAAGCTTCTCCTCTGGCGACAACTGGGTTTCACTCTTTGGCGTAACCTTTCCCACAAGAACATCGCCCGCTTGTACCGCGACACCTATCCTGACAATACCGCTTCCATCCAGATTTCTCAGGGCATCTTCTCCCACGTTGGGGATATCTCTTGTAATCTCTTCCTTGCCCAGTTTCGTGTCTCTGGCCACAGTCTCAAATTCTTCTATATGCACGGAAGTATAGATATCATCCTTTACGATTCTCTCACTGATCAATATGGAATCTTCGTAGTTGTATCCACTCCATGGCATGAAAGCCACCATAATGTTCCTGCCCAATGCCAGCTCACCGTTATCGGTAGCCGGACCGTCGGCTATGATGTCTCCTTTTTTTACCCTGCGTCCCTTGTCTACAATTGGCTTGTGATTGAAACAGGTATTCTGGTTTGAACGCTGATATTTTATAAGGTTGTATATATCGACACCAATATCTGATTCATCCCCATCTTCTGTATCGCGTTTGATAACGATCCTCGCCGCATCAACATCCTCCACGATACCGGATTCTCTTGCCACAACAACAGCGCCGGAATCCCGAGCGACAACTGCCCCCATACCGGTTCCCACAAGGGGGGCCTCCGGTTTTAACAGCGGGACGGCCTGGCGTTGCATATTAGACCCCATCAGGGCCCGGTTGGCATCGTCGTGTTCCAGAAACGGAATAAGCCCGGCAGCAACCGAGACAAGCTGATCGGGAGATACATCCATCAGGTTTATCTCCCCGGGGCCTACGATTACGTAATTTCCACTTTTTCTTGCTGTGATGAGCTCCTGAGTAAATCTACCAGTTGAGTCAAAGGGTACATTCGCCTGGGCTATGATATAATCTTCTTCCTCTGTTGCGGTAAGATACTGTATCCTGTCAAGGACCTTACCACCTTCCACAACCCTGTAAGGCGTCTCTATAAAACCGAAGTCATTCACCCGGGCATAGGCGCTGAGGGATACGATCAGACCGATATTAGGACCTTCAGGCGTTTCAACAGGGCAAACACGCCCGTAGTGGGTATTGTGAACATCTCTTACCTCAAAACCCGCCCTCTCACGGGTAAGGCCTCCGGGGCCGAGAGCCGATAGCCTTCTTTTGTGCGTAATCTCAGAAAGAGGATTGGTCTGATCCATAAACTGAGACAGCTGGCTGCTCCCGAAAAACTCATTAACTACTGCGGTAACGGGCTTGGCGTTTATAAGATCGTGGGGCATCATGGTTTCTATATCAAGAAGACTCATCTTCTCCTTGATGGCACGTTCCATCCTCACCAGTCCAATCCTGTACTGATTTTCTATAAGTTCTCCAACGGACCGGACCCTTCTGTTTCCGAGGTGATCTATATCATCAACATTGTAATCAGCCTCACCATTCTTCAGATTGATAAGATATTTCACGGCTTCCATGATATCCTCCCGGCGAAGAACCGTCACATCAGAAGGCACATCCATGCGAAGCTTATAATTCATCTTAACGCGTCCTACATCAGACAGATCATAGCTGTCGCTATTAAAGAAGAGACTGTTGAAAAATCTACGGGCGGTTTCAAACGAGGGGGGATTACTTGGTCTTAATCTCCTGTACACGTCTACGATACCATCCTCTTCTGTCTCGATTTTATCTATGAGCATGGTGTTCCTAATATAGGAATTCGTCCCCTCCTCATCAAGTTGAATAAATCTGACCTCCGTAATGTTTTTTTCGCGCAGTAATTCCATACCATTTGCGTCCAGTTCATCGGCACATTTCAGAAGAACATCGCCGGTCTCAGGATCCACCACGTCTGAAGCAAGTACCTTACCCAGGATGTAATCCTCGCTTACATTCATAAGCTCCACACCCGCATCAGTCATTTTTTTCAAAAAAGCCTTTGAAATCTTTCTTCCCTTCTTCAGTGACACCTCACCGGTTTGATTATCTTTAATGTCTTCCGGCACCCTCTCACCAATGAGACTGTCTTCTACCACCAAAGACACTCCACTGTCATTCAGGACAACCTTTTCAACATTATAGAAGTACGCCATCAACTCTTCGGCGGAGTATCCCATGGCTCTGAGGAGTACCGTAACCGGCATTTTTCTTCTTCTGTCTATTCTGGCATAGAGAAGATCCTTCGGATCAAACTCAAGATCAAGCCAGGAACCCCTTATGGGTATAATTCTCGCCGAATATATAAGCTTCCCACTCACATGGGTCTTTCCCTTGTCGTGGTCAAAAAATATGCCCGGCGACCGATGTAATTGACTTACGATTACCCGCTCGGTACCATTGACATTAAAGGTGCCCTTCTCGGTCATCAACGGGATCTCGCCAAAATATATCTCCTGCTCTTTTATATCCCTTACAGTTACAGCCTTCTGTTCGCCACCCCGTCCATTGTCGAACACAACAAGCCTGATTACAACCCTCAGAGGAGCATTATAGGTCATCCCCCTCTGCGTACATTCCCTGACGTCATACCTGGCATTTCCTATTTTATAACTGACAAATTCCAGGGAACATTTTCCCCCAAAGTCCACAATGGGAAAAACGCTTTTAAAGGCCCCCTGCAGCCCGGAGTTTCTCCTGTCTTCAGGTCTTACATCGGCCTGGAGAAATTTTTCATAAGACCTTGTCTGAATTTCTACGAGATCAGGTATCTCAATTACCTTCTTTATACGGCCGAATTTCTTTCTGTAAGTAACCATGTTGATCCTTATGATAGTTTATCTTTCATAAATAGAGAAGCCAGAATAGAAAAAAATCTCTTTAATTTCTTTCTGACCTCTGGCTTCCGGACCCATAATCTTGAATCCCTTTTTAGCTTTTAGTAACCGCTTCCGATGTTTATTTAATTTCTACACTTGCGCCCACTGCTTCCAGCTTGGACTTTATCTCTTCAGCCTCGTTCTTTGATACACCCTCTTTAACCGCTTTGGGAGCAGCTTCAACCAGGTCTTTGGCCTCTTTAAGGCCCAACCCCGTTACAGCCCTGGCAACCTTGATGACCTGGATCTTCTGATCGCCAAATCCCGTGAGTATAACATCAAACTCAGTTTTTTCCTCCGCTGGAGCTGCTGCGGTCGGTCCGGCTGCTACCGCGGCCACCGGGGCTGCTGCGGAAACACCAAATTTTCCTTCCAGTTCCTTAACCATTTCCGACAGTTCGAGAACCGTCATATTTTCGATAAAACTTATAACATCGTCTTTCGTGATTTTTTTTGCTGTTGCCATTTTTTGCTACATCCTTTCCTGTATGTTTAATTTTCTTCTTTCTTCACTCTATGTGCCTCAAGCACCTGCACAAGCCCCCTGGGAATAGCGCTCAAAACCGTGACAAACTGAGTCTGTACTCCGACCAGGACAGAGAGGAATTTCCCTAGAAGTATATCCCTGCTCGGCAATTCGGCCAGGGCCCTTATCTGCTCCCTGCTTAAAAGCCTGCCATCCAGCACACCCGCTTCGATCTCAAGCCGGTCATTCTTTTTGGCAAATTCAACAAGTATCCTAGCCGGCTCAACCACATCTCCAAAGTTCATCATGAGCGCCCTGGGACCTTTGAGATGGTCCTTCAGCAGGGTAAACTCCGTGTCCTCCAAAGCGATACTTAAAAGATTATTCTTTACCACCTTAAGTTCACTGTTTGCCTTGCGCAACTCATTTCTCAGGTCGGTGATATCCCTAACCTTGATGCCGCTGTAACCCGTAAGAATTGCCAGATTTACATCCTTAAGCTTCTTATGAAGCTCGGTAACAACACGTTCCTTAGTACTCCTATTCAATACGTGGCCTCCTTTCAATGTTTGAATTTCAAAACACCCTGTCGTCCGGAAACGATCAAGATTCTCTGAAAGTCAGACCGCTATACAGGAAAAGATACTGATCAAACTTCCTCATAGTCTCGGCAGGCCGACTCAGTGCTCGCTTAAACATTCCGTACCTGCTGTCTCTGACTTCTTGTTTGTTTTTTATCCAGCCTTTAATATATTTCTTACATCCACGGGATCTATTTTAACTCCCGGGCCCATGGTAGTGGAGAGAGAGATGGCTTTCAGATACGTCCCTTTGCTGGATGCAGGCTTCAGCTTCATTATGGATTCCACCAACGCCAGGATGTTTTCCATCAACTTATTCGCCCCGAATGAGACCTTCCCCACAGGGCTGTGAATAATTCCCGCTTTTTCCACCCTGAACTCAACCTTGCCTGCCTTAAGTTCTTCGACCGCGTTTTTTACGTCAAACGTTACAGTCCCAACCTTGGGGTTGGGCATCAAACCACGCGGTCCCAGAATCTTGGCTATTTTTCCAACACTGCCCATCATATCCGGGGTGGCAACAACCCTGTCAAATTCCAGCCATCCGCCCTTAATCTTTTCAATAAGATCGTCCGAACCGACGAAGTCCGCTCCGGCGTCAAGGGCTTCTCTCTCCTTGTCTCCTTTTGCGAAAGCAAGCACCCTCACGGACTTGCCGAGGCCATTGGGGAGCACCACACTCCCCCTTATCATCTGGTCTGCGTGTTTGGGATTTACACCCAGTTTTATGGCAACATCGGCAGTCTCGTCGAATTTCGCTCTTGCGGTCTCTACCGCAATAGCTACGGCTTCTCCCAGCGAATAACGCTTCCCGGACTCTACCTTTTTTCCCTCTTCCAAGTATCCCTTACCTATATTAGACATCTCAATAAAACCCCGAAGTAGATTTATTTGGCAATTTCAATACCCATGGACCTTGCAGTCCCGGCCACAGTAGCCATAGCCCCGTCCATATCTATGGCATTCAAATCCTCATATTTTATCTCAGCTATTTCCCTTAATTGCCCAGGGGTTACTGTCCCCACCTTTTCTCTCTTGGGATCCCCTGCACCCTTCGCAATCTTTGCCGCCTGTTTTAACAAAACGGATGTTGGCGGCGTTTTGGTAATAAAGGTAAATGATTTATCGGCATACACGGTTATCACAACAGGTATTATCATACCTTCCTGATTCTGCGTAAGCGCATTATAGGCCTTACAGAATTCCATTATATTAACCCCGTGCTGACCCAGAGCAGGACCAATAGGCGGCGACGGCGTGGCTTTGCCGGCCATAACCTGAAGCTTGATACTCGCGATAACCTTCTTAGCCATTAGATTCCCCTTTACTTATTTCCTTTTTCGAAATTCTCTTACGGTTTTTCTAGCTTTGGACAACCTGTATAAAATCCAGTTCCACAGGTGTTGATCTGCCAAAGATACTCACTATAACTCTCAATTTACCCTTTTCCGGCTTGACCTCATCAACCACCCCGTCAAAATTTGCAAAAGGACCATCCACAATCCTCACATGATCTCCAAACTCAAACTTAAACCTCGGGCTGGGTTTTAATGTACCCTCATCTATCCTGGTCTTAAGTAGTTGGACAGACTCATCAGATACAGGCGATGGTCTGTCCCTCATTCCTATAAAACCAGTAACCTTGGGAGTGTCTTTCACTATGTGCCACGTATCATCGTTCAACTCCATATTTACAAGTATATACCCGGGAAAAAACTTTCTCTTCGAGGTCTTCTTCTCGCCTTTTTTGAGTTCAACCACATCTTCCTCCGGTATCAGTATGTCGGCAAAACAATCCTGCATACCAGAAATGGCCACTCTCTCCTCCAGAGAATGCTTCACCCTGTTTTCAAAACCCGAGTACGTATGAACAACATACCAGTTGAAAGCCATACTTTTAACCCAAAACCAATCTTATTATTCTGGTAAGACCGAGATCTACTATACCTAAGAATAGAGACACTATCATAACCACAACTATCACGACAGAGGTTGCGGCAAGTGCCTCCTTCGGGGTTGGCCATGTCACCTTCTTCAGCTCAGCCTTTGCCTCCCTCAAGAAGTGTCTTGTCCTGCTTATAATTAATTTAATCTTTTCCATCATACGACAATCCCGATCAAAACATAATGGCAGGCCAGGAGGGACTCGAACCCCCAACACCCGGATTTGGAGTCCGGTGCTCTAGCCATTAGAGCTACTGGCCTGTTCCAAACAATACACCCTTATTTTGAGATCCCGGTAAGTCCACAAAGGGGCATTCCCGAATCACCACAGCACCAACACCACTGAAAAACTCCGCCACCCGGCATATCATGAGACACAAACGGACATTTTATTTCGTCTCTTTGTGCACTGTATGACACCGGCAGAATTTGCAATATTTCTTCATCTCAAGACGACTTTTCGTAATTCGCTTGTTCTTTGTCGTGGTGTAATTTCTCTGTTTGCACTCACCACATGCAAGAATAACAATATCTCTCATTTCAATAAGCCTGCTTTCACCAAAATGGAGCCCACGACCAGGATTGAACTGGTGACCTCATCCTTACCAAGGATGTGCTCTACCGACTGAGCTACGTGGGCCAACAAAACTCTTCTTCCACACCCTGATAAACCAAAAAAATGGAGCGGGAAACGGGATTCGAACCCGCGACCCTCAGCTTGGAAGGCTGACGCTCTAGCCACTGAGCTACTCCCGCCTCCTGTAACCTCAAATTCACAAAAATATGGTGGAGGGGGGAGGACTTGAACCTCCGTAGGCTTCGCCGGCAGATTTACAGTCTGCTCCCTTTGACCACTCGGGAACCCCTCCACACTAATCAACAGTAACTGGAGCTGGCGATGGGACTCGAACCCGCGACCTGCTGATTACAAATCAGCTGCTCTACCAATTGAGCTACGCCAGCAAGTGTTAACTTATGTATATTACAGGGAATTATATAGCACACCCCACCCGCATTCCTGTCTCTCTGAATGCAAGAGTGGGAGACTAAATCTAAAAAATGTATTTGTCAAGAGTTTTTTATCAGAGTGTTACTGCAATATGATTATGTCACCCCTAAGTTACAATATGATTATCGCACCTACTGCCTGAATAAGACAAAAGGAAGGCAGTTACCAATAAATGGCGGGGCAATTTCAGCAAGTCCTTTCCCGTAGCGGGTCGATCAGGTGAATTCGCGGACGGGGATACCTTCTTTCGAGAGATATTCCTTTATCTGAGCCACCGTGTAGCGCTGGTAATGGACCATTGAAGCGATAAGTGCCGCGCCGGCGTCCGATGTCCTGAACAGATCTCTCAGGTGTTCAGGCGTGCCCGCCCCTCCGGATGCGATTACCGGTATGGAAACAACGCTGGATATAAGGGATGTCAGAACAAGCTCGTATCCAGCGTTCGTGCCATCCGTGTCAATTGAATTGAGACATATCTCGCCGGCGCCCAGATCAACAGCTCTTTTTGCCCACGTTACGGCATCGATACCCACCGGTGTCCTTCCGCCATTTATGTATATCTCATACCCGGAAGGTATGTCCTTAGTTTTATTCACCTTCTTTACATCCATTCCCAGTACTATGCACTGGTTGCCGAATGTCCTGGCACCACTGTAAATGAGATCGGGATTCTGTACTGCGGCGGTATTGATACTGATTTTTTCAGCCCCGGCATTCAGCACCCTGTGCATGTCATCCAGACAGCGGATGCCGCCTCCCACCGAAAAGGGTATAAATATGTTTTTCGCCACATTTTCGACCACATCTATAATAATATTCCTTTTATCGGATGAGGCTGTAATGTCATAGAAAACAAGCTCATCCACACCCTGCCTGTAATATTCCCCAGCCATGGCAACCGGGTCGCCTATGTCTATATTCCCTTTGAATCTGATGCCCTTGGTGGTTTTCCCTTCTCTTACATCCAGGCAGATGATGATCCTTTTGCTCAGCATATCTATACCCTGCCGTCCCAGTTACAAAAATTTTCCAGCATCTTCAGACCGTACCGGCCGCTCTTTTCGAGGTGGAATTGTGTGGCGACGACATTGTCAAGGCCTATTATGCACGCAAAAGAGCTCCCATAGTCTGTCGTTGCTATGATATCCTCTTCTTGCTCGGGCGCTGGATAGTATGAATGGACAAAATAGAATTGAGCCCTCTCGTTCACCCCTTTGAGCAGGGGATGACTGCGAACAACGGATATGTTGTTCCACCCCATATGCGGGACCTTGATCCCTTTGTCCTGAAATCTTCTGGTTGTACCGGGGATTATGTTCAGGCATGAGGTGTTATCCTCTTCACTTCTTCCCAATATAACCTGCGCACCCAGACATATTCCGAGGAACGGCTTTTTCTGCGCGATGACCTCGTGTATCACACTGTCAAGGTTCTCGCGTCTAATAACTTCCATTGCCTTCCCTGCGGCGCCGACACCCGGAAATATAACCCTTTCGGATGAAAGGATCTCTTCATGCTGATTAGTAATCCTGCAGGTCACACCGATATGTTCCAACGCCCTTGCAACCGATGTAAGATTTCCGGCCCCGTAGTCGATAATGGAAACCATCCGGTTCCTTGCTGTTTCGTCTGAGTGAGCTGCGCTTGTCATTTCCCAAGTCCCTGCCGTCCGGCAAAAGCATGTCCCATGCCATCCCCCGCCTGTGTCGCCACAAGTAATCACGGAGGCTGCATGATGTCAACATACTTTTTCTCCATGAGTAATATCTCTTGACAAGATATCATAATGGAGTTAGTGACTTAATATATTTTTGATCGTGAACGCATTATGCGTGCTTTTGAACAGCTGTACCCGAGGGGGATTATGGTCTGATCATCTAAAGCCCTGTTTCTCAAAATGAGAGAGGGCTTTTGTTTTTTGTGAGAAGGACCTTAACGACAGACAATACAAGGCAGGAGGAATCACCATGGCAGATCAACACATGTACCTGAGTCCGGCATGGCGCGATGAAGCGCTCAAAAGGCTCCAGACCGAGCTCACACCGGAGAAGAT
>CAZSYH010000021.1:0-31783 GCA_964610735.1 uncultured Syntrophaceae bacterium
AATCTTTATTCTTGAATCAGGATTTCCTGAATCCTGGTTACAAGCTTTTTGTATTCTTTATCTTGTTCTGCCATAGTCCGAAATCGTTTTCTTCCTAAACTGACGGAACTGTAATCTATTCCCAAATAAATAGTGACATCCATGATAAGAAATATCAAGGGTGTCACTATTTTAGTTATTGACTTTAAAAGTCTTTTTTTGTTAGTTTCCGTGGCTTGCCATGAAAACTGAAAACTTTTATTATAATCTCCCGGAAGAATTAATCGCTCAGAAGCCTTGTGAGTCAAGAGACAATTCAAGGATGATGGTGGTGAACAGGCGCCGCGGGTCCTTCGAATGCAGGCATTTTTATGAACTGCCTGAATTCCTGGAGAGGGACGATATTCTGGTTGTTAACAATTCCAGGGTAATCCCCGCGAAGCTTTCCGGGAAAAAGTCTACCGGCGCCACGATCGAGATACTCCTTCTTGAAAAGACGGGGGCATCCGCGACATGGGAAGTTCTGTTGAGACCTGCCAAGCGGGTAGTTGTAGGCACACGGATATCTTTTGACAGCCGTTCATGGGCGGAAATAATGGAACGGATTTCCGACAAGAAGTGGATAGTAAGATTTCACCCGGAAGCCGGGTTCGACAATTTTCTTGACAAGTTTGGAAGCGCGCCCCTGCCGCCCTACATAAAGAGGGAAAAAGGACAAGCAAAAAACCCGCAGGATCTGCAGAGATATCAGACCGTTTACGCGAAGAATCCCGGCTCGGTCGCGGCCCCTACCGCCGGCCTGCATTTCTCTGAAGGGACTCTCGATACACTGCGCGGGAGGGGAACCGACATCGTTCAGGTAACGCTGCATGTGGGATATGGAACCTTTCTGCCCATTGAAACGGAGTTCGTGACAGACCATAAAATGGAGAGAGAGGCCTTCGAAATAAGCGAAGACGCGGCTGAAAAGATCAACAGGGCCGAAAGGGTTGTGGCCGTGGGCACAACTTCGGTAAGGACGCTGGAATCGGCTTCTGATCCGGACGGAAAGGTAACTCCGGGAAAAGGAAGCACCGACATTTTTATATATCCGGGCTACCGTTTCAAGGCCGTGGATAGATTGCTGACAAATTTTCATCTGCCGGCTTCCTCACTCTTCCTCCTTGTCTGCGCCTTCGCTGGAGAAGATCTGATGCGCAGGGCCTATGAAAAGGCCATCGAGGAGAAGTTCAGATTCTACAGCTATGGCGATTGCATGCTGATACTGTAAAAGCGATGTTGAGTCGTTGATGTTGAATGTTTAATAACTGTTCACTGTTTACAGTTAACGGTTCGCGGTTGAAAAAAACAGAAGTTTTATTATACTGTACGGCAATCGGCTGGAAAACTGAGAGCACAATTTATATTTCACGAGAGGTTAATATATTTTCTGATTTCGATGCGAAGGAATTAATTCAAGAGTTGAAATCAATATCCAAAATGCTTCAGTTGTTGCATGGTTCATTGAAAAACTGTGAGTTGTGAACCGACAACTGTGAACTGTTACAATGCTTAATTAGAAATTGAGGCGCATGAATACAGAGAACAGCTCTCAAAAACAGGAATCCGGAAATCGTGGATTCAACTTCAGGCTTCTTCACAAAGATCTGGAATCGGAGGCGCGGCTCGGGAAGATAATGACTCCTCACGGGGAGGTGGACACTCCTGTTTTCATGCCCGTGGGAACCCAGGGAACGGTAAAGGGACTCACACCGGAAATGGTGAGTGACCAGGGGACACAGATAGTACTCGGAAACACCTATCACCTCTACCTGAGGCCGGGCCATGAACTGATCAGAAATCTGGGCGGGCTGCATAAATTCATGAACTGGCAGCATCCCATCCTGACCGACAGTGGCGGATTTCAGATATACAGTCTGGGAGCTCTGAGAAAGATAACAGAGGAGGGGGCGTCGTTTCAGTCTCACATAGACGGCTCAAGCCACTTTATAGGCCCTGAGATATGCATGGAGATTCAGGAGGCCCTCGGGTCCGACATAATGATGTGCCTTGACGAGTGTGTTTCATATCCCGCGGAGTTCGACTACGCGGAGAAATCGCTTGACATGACGCTGAGGTGGGCGAAAAGATGCAGCGCCGCCAAAAAAAATGACTCCCAGGCCCTCTTCGGGATATCTCAGGGAGGGATGTACGAGACACTGCGCAGAAGGGGCATAGAAGAGCTGATCGACATAGGATTCGACGGCTATGCCCTGGGAGGGTTGAGTGTCGGAGAACCCAAGGAGGTTATGCGTGAAATAACCGCCGCGTTCACCCCCCTTTTGCCTGAAGAAAAACCGCGATATCTTATGGGGGTGGGGCTTCCGGAAGATATCGTGGAATCCGTTTATCATGGAATAGACATGTTTGACTGCGTTATGCCTACAAGAAACGCGAGGAACGGAATGCTATTTACAAGTGATGGAAAAGTTGTTATAAGGAACGCCCGTTATCGTGGGGATGGTTTACCTCTTGACAGCGAGTGTGATTGTTATACGTGCAGAAATTACTCACGGGCATACCTCAGGCATCTGTTTATCGCCGGAGAAATCCTGGGGCTTGTTTTGAATACCATCCACAACATCAGATATTTTATGAATCTGATGAAAAAGATCAGGGAAGCGATAAAAAATGACAATTACCGGGCTTTCAGAGAAGATTTCATGTCACGGTTGTCATACGCGGGACCTTGTAACAATTAAAAACATCAAGGAGGAACGGATAAGATGACAGGCATAGCATACGCGATGGGAGCAGGTGGAGCAGGTGGTGGGGGAGCTCCTGGTGGAGATATGAACTTTATCATTGTAATGGTTGCTATCTTCGCGATTTTTTATTTTCTTCTCATAAGACCACAGCAGAAGAAACAGAAAGAAACGAAGGCAATGCTGAGCAAACTCACCCATGGAGACATGGTGATTACAGCAGGCGGACTGTATGGAAAGATTACAGCCATTACCGAACAGATTGTGACCCTGGAAGTGGCCGACAAGGTGAAGGTCAAGGTCTCAAGAGCCCACATTGTGGGTATCACAGAGAAAGCGACTCAATAAGCAGTAGCGAAAGGAACTCAAATGTCCGACAAAAACATCAAGGTGAGGGGAATTGTAACGCTTGTCATCATTGCGGTCGCCCTGTTTTTTCTCATACCCTCTGTAACACAGAAACTTCCTTCTGTCTGGAAGAACAATACAGACAAGATTCACCTGGGTCTCGATCTTCAGGGGGGAATGCATCTGGTCATGGAGGTGGAAACCGAAAAGGCAGTCGAGAGCACCATGGAGAGGATCTCGAATGATCTGAAAGAGACCCTCATGGAAAAAAGGGTGCGTTTTAAACACTTGAATCGGGAGGGCGGAGCTGTCCTCACCCTTGAATTGCCCGACAGGGAATCAAAAGAGCAGTTCGAAAAGATACTGAAGAACGATTTTCCTAACCTTGATATTAAATCTTCAGAGATAGCAGACGGGATAGAAAAGGTTTATCTGAAAATAAAGGATAAACAGATTGCCTCAATAGAAAAATTTGCCTTGGAACAGAGCCTTGAAACAATACGAAACAGGGTGGACGAGTTCGGTGTTTCTGAACCTGAAATAATACCCCAGGGCAAGGATCGCATACTTATACAACTACCGGGAATCAAGGACCCGCAGAGGGCTATCAATCTGATCGGGAAAACGGCTCTTCTGGAATTCAAGCTGCTGGATGAGGAATACAGCTTGGATGAGGCGCTCAAGGGAAATGTGCCCTCCGGTGACATCATAGCTTACGGGTACAAGGTAGAAAGTGAAACGGGGCGAAGAACGAAGACCCCATACCTGCTCGAAAAAAAGACTCTCCTGACGGGCGAGTCCCTGGAGGATGCGAGGGTATCAATCAGCGACAGGTTCGGCGAATCGTATGTCTCACTAAAGTTTGATTCTCAGGGCGCGAGGGATTTTGAAAGGATAACTGCAGCAAATGTCAAGAAACGCCTGGCAATTGTCCTGGATGGTGTGGTTCACTCGGCGCCTGTAATACAGGAAAGAATTTCAGGCGGTAACGCCCAGATTACCGGAAATTTTACCATGGACGAGGCACATGACCTGGCCATCGTCCTCAGAGCAGGAGCACTGCCGGCCCCTGTCAGGATACTGGAACAGAGAACCGTGGGGCCCTCCCTCGGCCAGGATTCCATAGACAAGGGGATTCTGTCCATAATTGTGGGCAGCATACTGGTTATACTGTTCATGGTAATGTACTATAACCTGTCGGGGATCGTCGCCGATGTTGCGCTCTTCCTGAACATAATACTGATTCTGGGCGCGCTTGCCGCATTTAAGGCAACTCTGACGCTTCCCGGTATCGCCGGTATCGTGCTGACCATAGGTATGGCCGTAGACGCGAACGTCCTCATATTCGAGAGGATCAGGGAGGAGTTGAGGCTGGGCAAGTCCCCCCGGGCTGCCATAGCGGGAGGATACTCGAAGGCCCTGCTCACTATTGTGGATGCAAATGTCACCACCCTTATCGCCGCTCTGGTGCTTTTCCAGTTCGGGACGGGACCCGTCAAGGGATTTGCCGTAACACTTAGCATAGGCATAATATGCAGTATGTTCACAGCCATCTTTGTGACGAGAATCATTTACGACTATTTCATATGGGATAGAAATATCAAAAGAGTAAGCATATAACAAAATTTAAAGAATCCAGACTGGAACGGAGACGTTGATGGAAATTATAAAGCCCGGAATAAATATTGATATTGTCGGAAAGATGAAGATTGCTTTTGTGGTTTCGTTATCTGCGATAATCATAAGCATACTATCCCTGTTGTTGCACGGCGGACCCAATCTGGGCATAGATTTCGCTGGAGGGACGCTGGTACAGATAAAGTTTTCCCAGGAAACAAGTACGGACGGAATAAGGGATGTTCTAAAAACCATCGGCCTCGGGAACAGCGTTATTCAGCGTTTCGGATATAATGACAACAACGAGTTCCTGATCACGACAGAAAAGTCCAGCTCCGAGCTCAAGGGACTGTCGAACAAGATTGAAGAGGCCATGAACTCTTCCTATAACAAGGGAGATTTTGAGATAAGAAGGGTTGAAGTCGTAGGGCCAAAGGTGGGCAGGGACCTGAGAGAAAAAGGTATGCTGGCCATGCTTTACGCGATAATAGGAATACTGATTTATGTTACCTGGAGATTTGAGCTGCGCTATGCCGTCGGTGCAGTCATAGCTCTTATCCATGATGTCGTCATCACCGTAGGAATCTTTTCCCTCTTGGGCAAGGAATTCACGCTTCCTATAATCGCGGCGTTGTTGACAATTATAGGTTATTCACTCAATGACACCATCGTTGTATATGACAGGATAAGGGAAAATATAAAGGGTATAAGAAAGCAATCGCTTAAAGATATCGTCAACTCAAGTATAAACCAGGTTCTGAGCAGGACGGTCCTTACATCAGCGACGACCTTGCTTGTCGTGCTTGCCCTGTTTATTTTCGGTGGAGCAGTCATCCATGATTTCGCCTTTGCTCTGCTGGTAGGGGTACTGGTAGGCACCTATTCCTCCATATTTATTGCCAGTCCGACTGTTCTGGCCTGGGAATCCATCAGCCCTTCAAAGGAAAAGAGGAAAAAATAGTTTGCCTCTCTTCGAAGCAACCATATTAGCGATATTTGTTGTTATATTATTTGTTGGACTCTTCTCCATTATATTTGGTCTCCCGGGAACTTTTCTGATCCTTGGAGATGTTATTACCTACTCCTGGATAACAGGCTTTGAGAAGATTGGTTTTAAGATAATTATTGCGCTTGTCTTTATTTCGCTGCTGGCGGAGATTATGGATTTTTTCCTGGGAATCGCGGGTACCAGGAGGTATGGTTCATCAAAAACAGGCGTGGTATTGTCCATCATTGGAGGAATCATCGGGGCAATCCTGATGACCCCGGTTCTGCTCGGGTTAGGCGCTATAATCGGCGTATTTCTCGGAGGATTTGCCGGGGCGTTCCTCGGGGAATATCTGGAACAGCGGAAACTGAAACCGGCCATGAGGGCGGGGTATGGCGCTTTGATAGGAAGAATTGCCGGAATACTGGTTAAGGGATCCCTCGCTATTGTGATGATAGCGATAACGATGTCGGCGATATATTCATAAGGAGCAGGGATACAATACTCCCATCCCTGCTGCATGGGCAGTCACGACTCAGGAAACCACTGGAAACATTATAATGAGCAAAAACAGAAAAAGCGTGGTCAGGGAATATGCCGAAGCAATAATAATTGCCATACTCATAGCCCTTTTCATCAGGACTTTTGTCGTTCAGGCATTCAAGATACCTTCCGGTTCAATGAAGCCAACCCTCCAGATAGGAGATCACCTGCTGGTCAATAAATTCACCTACGGAATAAAGATACCTTTTATAAGAAAAACTTTGATACCCATGAATGACCCCCGGAGAGAAGACATAGTAGTCTTCGTATATCCGATGGACAGGACAAAGGATTTCATAAAGAGAGTGGTAGGTATAGCAGGGGACACTATCGAAATAAAAGACAAGAAAATATACCTGAATGGTTCTCCATACGATGATGGCCACGGGGTTTATACCGACAGCATACTTTTCCCGGCATCGATACAGCCGCGTGATAATTTCGGGCCGGTCACAGTTCCAGCCGAGCATATATTTGTTATGGGGGACAACAGGGATCAGAGCTATGACAGCAGGTTCTGGGGATTTGTAGACCTGAAGGATATCCGGGGCAAGGCATTCGTCATATACTGGTCATGGAACAAAAACAACAAAGACGTAAGATGGAGCAGGATGGGTAGCATACTTCATTAACATCTTGACAGAAAGAACAAACGCTGGTATCTGAAGCTAGATTTGCTGAGCATATAAATCGGCTAAAAGGGGTTTCCAATGTTTCTCGAATGCTTCGCCAAAAAAGGGTATTAAATGGCCTTCTCACTTTGTGGGAAGGCTTTTTTTTGAGACAAATTTTTGGGGGTGTTCTCTCCAGATAACAGATTAAGGAACAATAAAAATGAAAAAGCGGAAAGTGGTTATGGATGCGGAAGGGATTGAAAGGTCCCTTACGAGAATCGCCTACGAAATATTAGAACGGAATAAGGGTACGGACAATCTTATCATCATCGGTATAAGAAAAGGAGGGATATCCCTGGCGGAGAGACTCCGCGAAAAGATATCCGCCATTGAGGGGACCGAGATCATGTCCGGAACGCTTGACATAACACTCTACCGGGATGATGTACTGACAACAGGTAAGAGACCGGCGATTGAAAAAACTTATATCCCCTTTCCCCTTGATCACAAGAGGGTCATCATTGTGGACGATGTCCTCTTTACTGGCAGGACTATAAGGGCCGCCATGGATGCGCTTATGGACTTCGGAAGACCCGAACTGATACAGCTCGCTGTTCTCATCGACAGGGGTCACAGGGAGCTTCCCATCAGGGCTGATTTCATAGGTGAGACCCT
Organism: uncultured Syntrophaceae bacterium; assembly: GCA_964610735.1. Taxonomy (GTDB): domain Bacteria; phylum Desulfobacterota; class Syntrophia; order Syntrophales; family UBA2210; genus UBA2210. Next base: position 7,509 of record CAZSYH010000021.1, read on the forward strand.
TCCCTCATCGCTATGGGAAAATATCAGTGTTAATCTCACAGACAACAGGGACACTGACGAGGTTGTAATCGAAGAAAGTTAGCACAGAGCTCACTACAAAGGCACAGGCATCCGCGTGGGTGCGCAGGCAGGTTTATTCACGTCCGGCTGGAGGTTGCGAAACACCATGGACTTATCAAAAAAAGATATGCTGGGGATAATAGATCTTCCGAAGGATGAAATCGACCTGATACTCGATACGGCGGAATCCTTTAAGGAAATATCGACCAGAACGATCAAGAAGGTCCCAACCCTCAGAGGCAAAACGGTCATTACCCTCTTCTTCGAGGCAAGCACCAGAACAAGAACATCCTTTGAAATAGCGGCAAAAAGACTGAGCGCGGACACGATAAATATCTCGGCATCCACAAGCAGCGTGGTGAAAGGGGAAACCCTCATTGATACCGCGAGAAATCTGGAATCGATGAACCCGGATATTATAATAATCCGTCACAGTGCCGCCGGCGCCGCGCACATTCTTGCCGGTCTGCTGAAACAATCCATCATCAACGCGGGGGACGGAGCGCACGAACATCCCACCCAGGCTCTTCTCGACATGCTCACGATACGAGAGAAAAAAGGCACTATCGAAGGTCTCAGGATTGCCATAGTCGGCGATATAGCACACAGCAGGGTGGCACGTTCCAATATATACGGCCTCACGAAAATGGGTGCGGATGTAGCGGTGTGCGGACCGGCAATGATGATGCCGAGGGATATAGATCAGATGGGCGTCTCGGTTTATTACAAAATGGAAGATGCCATAAAAGACGCTGATGTTGTTATGATGCTCCGCATACAGCTTGAGAGACAGGGGAAAAACCTTTTCCCCTCTCTTCGCGAATATGCCAATCTTTTCTCTCTGAACCGGGACAATATCAGACTGGCAAAGGACGACGTGATCGTCATGCACCCGGGACCTATAAACAGAGGCGTCGAAATCACTCCGGAGATAGCCGACGGCCCCCATTCCGTTATCCTCGAACAGGTTACAAATGGCGTTGCTGTAAGGATGGCTCTTCTATATCTTTTGTCAGGAGGCAGAAAATGAAGCTGCTACTTAAAGGCGGCAGGGTTATAGATCCCTCGCAGAATATAGATACGGTCACGGATATCCTGATAGAAGATGGAAAGATATCCATGATACAAAAAAACATCTCTCTTCCGGAAGCGGACCCCGGGGGTGATTTGAAGATATTCGACCTTAAAGACAAAATAGTCACACCCGGCCTTATCGATATGCACACCCATCTGCGGGAACCGGGTTTTGAATACAAAGAGACCATCCGGACGGGAAGCGAGGCTGCGGTGGCCGGAGGATTCACCTCCATCGCCTGTATGGCGAACACCGACCCGGTCAATGATAACCGGTCGGTGACGGAATTCATACTCAAACAGGCCCGCCTTGCCGCAATGGCAAATGTATATCCCATAGCGGCGCTCAGCAAGGGACAGGATGGAAAGGTACTTACAGAATTCGGCGATCTTAAAGATGCCGGAGCTGTTGCCTTTTCCGACGATGGAAATCCGGTCACAGACAGCGGATTAATGAGACACGCCCTTGAATACGCCTATTCCTTCGATATGCCGGTGATCTCACACTGTGAGGATACGGGTCTGTCCTCGGGTGGCCTGATGAATGAAGGATTTATATCCACCCAGCTGGGCCTTCCGGGAATCCCCGGTATCGCGGAAGATATAATGGTTATAAGGGATATCGGACTTACGGAGTTCACGAAGACCCGTGTGCACATCGCCCACGTGAGCACGGCCGGCTCCGTTCAGGCCGTCAGAGAGGCCCGGTCCGCGGGAATCAACGTAACGGCTGAGACCGCCCCCCACTATTTTACGCTTACAGATGAGGCGTTGAGAGGATTCTCCACAAACTTCAAGATGTATCCGCCTCTGAGGGGCTCAAATGATGTCGAGGCAATAAAAGAGGGGCTGAGAGACGGCACTATAGACGCGATCGCCAGCGATCACGCGCCACATTCATCCATTGAAAAGGATGTAGAATTTGAGTATGCCGCAAACGGCATCACGGGATTGGAAACATCCCTCCCCCTCTGCCTGAAACTGGTAGATGAAGGCATCCTCACCATAAACCAGCTGATAGAAAAAATGAGCGTAAATCCCGCCAACATATTGAAGATACCCAAAGGTTCGCTGAAGACAGGCTCCGATGCCGACGTCACCGTTATAGACATGAATAAAATATGGACAGTTAACACGGATAAGTTCCGCTCAAAGGGACGCAACTGCCCCTTTAACGGCTGGGAACTCAAGGGAAAAGCGGTCATGACCATAGTCGGCGGAGACGTCAGGTATGCGGAATCCTAGCTTTAAGCCACCTTAATTCACAAACCCCAAATTTTCAGAAATATATTGCCCACTCATCCCGCCGGCGATGGAGAACTGAGCTCTATTTCGCTCTTGCCCTGGCTCCTGAGAGGTGGTAGTAAATGTCGGTCTAGCTTGTCAATGGGTGCCTGTCATGAAAAAACAAAGAGAAGAAGAGATAGAACATCTCGGTCAATTGAGGGATTTAATCCGTTTGAACAGGGAATTTGACATTATCGACCTGTTCTCAAAACTTCATCCGGCTGATATCGCCGACCTTATTGACAATCTCGAGGAGCATGAAAAGATTCTTTTATTTTCACTCCTTGAAGTGGAGAAGGCATCCGATGTTATCATCGAGCTCAGCGATATCTCGAGGGAACAGATACTCGATGATATATCCGACAAAAAACTCGCCAAGATCATCGACGAGATGGATTCGGATGACGCGGCGGACGTCATCGCCGAGATGTCTGAAGATCAGGCAAAGGCCGTCCTTGACGAGATAGAGCCTGAAGAATCGGAAGACCTCAAGGAACTCCTGAAATATGAAGAGGACACGGCCGGCGGCATCATGCAGTCAGAGCTGGTCTCAGTACGCTCGGAATCCACCATCAACAATGCCCTGAGCGCTGTGGTGCAGGCATCGGATGACATTGAAAACGTATACAACATATTTGTCGTGGATAGTGACGGAAAACTCATGGGCGCTATTCCACTTCAGAAACTGATCACATCCAAGCGAAACAGCCCGGCCATGGAAGCCATCGACGAGACTATACCGAGCGTCAATGTTACTGTGGACCAGGAAGAGGTCGCACGGATGTTTGAAAAGTACGACCTCGTCTCTCTCCCCGTTGTGGACAATGAAGGGCACTTGCTGGGCAGAATTACGATAGATGACATCGTCGATGTCATGGAGGAGGAAACTTCTGAGGATATCTACAGAATTGCCGGCCTTGACGAAGATGACAACATTTTCAATGATCCCGTACAGTCCATAAAGAAAAGACTCCCCTGGCTCTATCTCAATCTCCTGACAGCGCTTGCATCCGTACTGGTTATAGGATTCTTTGAGAATACCATACAGATGGTAATCGCCCTTGCCGTTTTCATGCCGGTAGTTGCAGGACTTGGAGGAAATGCCGGCAGCCAGACGCTTACACTGATCGTACGGGGAATGGCACTCGGCGATGTCACGTTCGAAAATTCAAAGAAGGCGCTTTATAAACAGATCACCGTGGGGATTGTTAACGGTCTTGCGGTGGGCATTGTCATCGGTGCCATAGCATATCTCTGGAAGGGAATGCCCGTACTGGGTTTGATCCTTGGTCTCGCCATGATGATCAATGTGTTCGTGGGGACACTGATAGGAACATTGATCCCCCTGAGTCTGAAGTGGCTGAAGGCTGATCCCGCCCTGGGTTCTCACATTTTTGTAACGGCCTTCACGGACGCGTTCGGGTTCTTTTGCTTCCTGGGTCTCGCAACCATATTCCTGAAATTACTGACATGAAAAGGCCTTCCTACAAAACGCAGGCTTTCGTCCTTCGTTTTCTAAACTATGGAGAATCTGACCGCATTGTTACGTTTTTTACCAGAGAATTCGGCAAGGTCAGGGGAATTGCCAAAGGTGCCAGGCGGAGCAAAAAACGATTTTCCAACGCCATTGAACCATTCTCTCATTCCACACTGCTCTTCTCACGAAGGGGTGAAGACAGCCTGTCAATTATTGAAAACTGTGACGTGATCAATCATTATCCGCAAATCAGGGCAAACCTGCGCAGGACCATGACCGCGTCATACATGATTGACCTCGTAGATCAGTTTACCGAGGAAGGCAAGAAAAGCGCCGGCATCTTTCAACTTCTGGGCGACTTTCTGGGACTTCTGGAGACGGGAAATGGCCTGGAAGAGACGACAAGATTTTTCGAACTGCGCCTGCTCAGACTTTCAGGATATGAGCCTGTGCTGGGGAAATGCGTAATTTGCAATACACCACTCGATAAAATAAACGCCGCATTCTTCGACGCGACAAGGGGCGGCATAAGATGTTCTCTATGCGGCCGGGGCGATCAGGAATGCATACCGGTGTCCGCCGGGACCCTCAAAACACTCCTCCTGGGAAAGCAAACGGAAACAGACCGGATACACAGACTGGTATTATCAGAAAATGCCCTTAAAGAAAGCAGGGTTATCTTCAGACATTTCATACGCCACATCCTCGGAAAAGAACCAAAATCCCTGCAGGTGCTGGATGAAATCAGTAAAATGATATGCCCTGAGACGGCGAAGCCGCAAAATTATCAGGGATCAGAGGTCGGAGATCGGGGGTCAGGGCTGATCCCTGACACCTGACACCAGCATCTGTGCAAAAAACGCAATTATTGAGGATAAAGACTCTAATCTGTTCCGAAGCTGCGAAACTCGATTCCGCCTTGACAGTCACCCCTCCTTAATGATAGTTTTCCCCCGCATTTGAGTACAGTTACAACAAAGTCCAAGGAGGTAAAAGTGACCTTTCAGGAATTGATATTCGCCCTGGAAAAATACTGGGCCGACCAGGGGTGTATCGTACAGCAACCTTATGATATAGAGGTGGGCGCCGGCACTTTCAACCCGGCGACTTTTCTAAGGGCGCTCGGTCCGGAACCGTGGAATGTCGCCTATGTGGAACCGTCACGCAGGCCCACCGACGGCCGATACGGCGAAAACCCGAACAGGCTCCAGCATTATTACCAGTACCAGGTGATAATGAAACCCTCTCCGTTCAATATTCAGGAACTTTATCTTAACTCCCTGAAGAGTTTCGGCATAGATCCACTCGACCATGATATACGGTTCGTGGAGGATGACTGGGAATCTCCAACTCTCGGCGCATGGGGACTGGGCTGGGAGATCTGGCTTGACGGCATGGAGATTACACAGTTCACATACTTCCAGCAGGTAGGCGGAATAGACCTGCACCCGATATGCGCCGAAATAACATACGGCATAGAACGAATCGCCATGTATCTTCAGGAAATCGATAATGTATACGATCTTGAGTGGGGACATGGTATAAAATATGGAGACGTTCACCACAAGAGCGAGGTTGAATTCTCTACCTACCAGTTCGAGGTGGCCGACACAGTTATGCTGAGAAAGCTCTTTGATATGTACGAGGCGGAATCAATAAAAACCGCCGAGAAGGACCTCGTCCTTCCCACATACGACTATTGCCTGAAATGTTCTCACGCATTCAACATCCTGGACGCACGGGGTGCCATAAGCGTGAATGAGCGCACAAGTTATATCGGAAGGGTGCGGAACCTCGCACGCCTCAGTGCCGAAGGATACTGCAGGCAGAGAGAAGAGATGGGATATCCCCTCACTGGAAAGTTCAACAGGAGTTAGCGCAGGAGTTATTTTTCTCATGGCCAAAGATTTATTGCTGGAAATAGGAACAGAGGAGATCCCCGCCGCCTTCATGCCGAAAGCGCTGAAGGATATGGAGAGAATCATCACAAGGGAGTTTTCCGAAAACCGTATCGGCCACGGTCGCATAAAAACAATGGGCACGCCGAGAAGGCTTATCCTGTCAGTGAAGGATGTAGACGAAAGACAGGAGGACCAGCTCCTGGAAAAGACAGGGCCTTCGACGAAGGTGGCATTTGACGAAGAGGGAAAACCCACTAAGGCGGCCATTGGGTTCGCCAGGGGACAGGGGATAGATGTCTCTGAGCTGGAAATAGTGGAGACTCCAAAGGGAAAACAGATCTGCTCACGGAAGAAGATCATCGGTGAAGATACAAAGGCTCTCCTGACGGATCTCCTGCCGCGATTTATCCTTTCCATCCCCTTCCGGAAATCGATGCGCTGGATGGATCTGGATATACGTTTCGCGAGACCGATTCACTGGATACTGGCTCTCTTCGGGGATGAGATCATTCCATTTTCGATAGAAAACATAACCAGCGGAAATACAAGCCGCGGCCACAGATTCATGGCTCCGGAGCCACTCGAGGTCACCGGGCTTGAAGACTATATTAAAAAGATAAAAGAACGCTTCGTCGTGGTGGACCCCGGCGAAAGAAGAAATATCATACTGGAAGAATCGGAAAAGGCCGCCGGAGTTGTCTCGGGATTTGTCTTTAAAAACGAGGAACTGCTGGACGAAGTAAGCTTTATTGTTGAGTATCCATCCGTGGTATGTGGAAGCTTCGACAGGGAATATCTCGCGCTTCCCAAAGAGGTCCTGACCACCACCATGATGAAACACCAGAAATACTTCCCCGTTGTCGACGCGCATGGGGCCCTGCTCCCATATTTCATCACTATCAACAATACACTGGCCAGAGATCCTTCGGTGGTGACACGCGGCAATGAAAAGGTTATAAGGGCGCGGCTCGCCGACGCCCGGTTCTTCTTTGAAGAGGATCGGAAAATCCCACTTGAAGACCGGCTGGAAGACCTGAAAGATGTCGTGTTTCACAGCCTTTTGGGCACCTCTTATGAAAAGGTCATGCGGTTTAAGAATCTAGCGTCATACATCACGCAAAAAGTGAGGCCACAAATCGCGCAGTCGGTCGACCGGGTCGCCCTGCTCTGCAAGGCCGATCTTGAAACCCAGATGGTATGTGAATTCGCCGAACTCCAGGGAGTAATGGGGAGAGAGTATGCCCTGATACAGGGCGAAGACCCCATTGTGGCAAAAGCGATTTATGAACATTATTTTCCTGTCTCCGCCGGGGGCGAACTCCCGGAAACAAATGAAGGCGCTATTGTTGGTATAGCCGACAAGATGGACACAATCGCCGGATGTTTCGGCGTGGGCCTGATCCCCACCGGAACCGCCGATCCTTATGCTCTGAGACGGCAGGCCCTTGGTATCATCAATATCATTATAAACAAAGACTACCGCCTTGAACTTGACGGGCTTGTGGACGAAAGTCTTTCTATTCTCGCGGGGAAATTGAAACGGACGCCGGAAGAGACAAAATCGGATGTCATGAATTTCCTGAAGGGAAGATTTGAAAACCAGCTGATATCCCAGGGATATTCGCACGATGTAGTCGACTCCGTACTCTCACCCGGCGTATCCGACATCGTTCAATCCATGAGAAAGATAGAGGCCATGGAGGCCTTCAAGAAACATCCCGATTTCGAACCACTGGCGATTGCCTTCAAGCGAGTTGTGAATATCCTCAAGGATTTTGAAGGCGGCTCCGTCGATACGGCTGTCTTTGATTCCAGCGCTGAAACCAACCTCTATCATCCGTTTGCCGATATAAGGGAACGGGCAAATGGGTGCATAGACGAAGGCAGATACAGCGACGCCCTGTCCGAGATGGCGAAGTTGAGAAAACCGGTCGACACATTCTTCGACGAAGTCATGGTCATGGCAGAGGACGAAAAGATAAGATTTAACAGGCTGTCACTCCTGGAAGAGATATCAAAACTCTTCCACAGAATCGCCGACTTCTCCAGGATCGTGACGAACGGTTGAAGAATTAGAATTCCCCGATACGGATCTGTTTTAACGCTTCCGGCTTTATATTCCAAAACTCAGGCATCATGCTGGTAAAGTTGCGCTCCTGTAATCTGGACAGTAGCACCGGTACGCTGTCGTTCCCTTCTTCATCGATATGGCAGAGGTAAAATACGGTAAAGGGGCCTGTCTCCTTTGATGAAAAGACGAGCCACCGTCCGTTGGGTGACCAGCTGTGCCAGGAGTTCATGACATGGCGATTAGCCGTGAGTTCTCTGGCGGTACCTCCCTCTGCGGGGATGATATAGAGGCGGCTGTCGGGCTGCAGGGCTAATCCATTCTTACTCTTGCAGAACACTATCCATTTCCCGTCCGGCGAATAACGGGGGAAGTAGTTACTCATACCATTTTCGCTCGCGCCGGTAATCGGTTCGGGGATGCCCCCTCTGCCATTGTTGAAGGGAATACGGTACAGATCATACTGTATCTGATATTTTTCATTCAGTACCGAAAGGGGTGTATCATGGTTGACATGGCGAAGAGCCTTTTTTATCACCAGCTCTACGAGGTTATTATTTACGCGCGTCCGGGAGAACGCGACGTACTTTCCGTCATAGCTCCAGTCCGGACAGGTCTGAACAAAGGCAGGATCATCGGCGCCGGCAAGAAGATGAAATGTCTTATCTGACGGCAAATAATAGGAGAGCACCCCCGCGGCGAGAAAGAAGAATTGTGAAAAAGCCGGATCGTTAAGCCTTATAAAAAAAGACTTTTCTTTTACCGTGGCAATGACATACCTGCCATCGGGTGATACCTTGGGAAAAAATCCAAAACTTACGGTCGAATTATCTGATCCTTTTAAATCGTTCCAGCTGATAATATCCTCCGGGGTCACATTCATGGTTTTTTCCATATGTGCCATCAGGTAACCCCCTTTGTCTCCTCTATAGTCGACATCCATACCCATTACTTTACCGTCCCGGGAAAAGGAATGACAGTTTCCACATACAGGCATATTATCAAGCACCACCGGAGGCTTTTCGCAGGACGAAAGGTCTGCCAGTAACCACCGGAATCGATCGGGGTGTGCATTGGCAAAAGCAAAGGGAAGCGGCATCTGCAGATACAGGATGGGCGCTCCCACGGAATCACCAGAGATAGCAAAGGAAACCCGTCCCATGCCGGCAATTGTGATGCCATCTTCCGTATCTATTCCGAAAACCGAAAGAACCGCCCTTCCGTTGAGAGAATGTTCCTTGATCAACTCCCAGGTCTTTCGATCCGGGGTCCATGATGTCCCACCGGTGAGGCAGTTGACAGCCTGTTCCTTTCCCTCAAAGGTAATCCTTGCCAACCACAACGACGCACCGGAATCCGCGTCTTTCCATTCTATTATCGGTGATGCAATGTCGATGGGGAAAAGAGCGCCATCAAGAGGATTGGCAATGAGAATCGGGAGATATTCATGTCTGTCATCGATGGCCGACATGATTGTTTCGATTATCTTGCGTGTCTCGCCCGGGTCACCGTCACCAAAGGTCTCTGCCAGGATATACAGGTCATCCTTTAAATCGCCCTGGTGAAAATAATTTACGGAGGAGCAGGCAATACAAATAAAAATACAAAAAGTGAGGAGAATGCTTGTCTTTAATCTCATTATTCCGGTTGATACTCCTTGCTCAATTTTTTGCCGTTATAGCGAAAGCCTAATCATCATAACTATTTAACAACAAGCTCGCCGTAGTAACCGGGCCTTCTATCGGTAAAAAGATTGTTGTGGATGTTAAGTTCCTTGTCGCGGGCCGACTTCACGTCGATCTCTGCTGTCCCTGTCTCTTCAGAATCCTCGCCGGCACGGAAAAGAACTCTGCCATCAGGTCCGGTTATCTGACTCCCGCCAGTAAAATGGAGAGACTTTCCTCCTCTGCTCTCAGTTCCGGTCCTGTTCGCCGTTATTGCAAAGACATGATTCTCGAGACTCCTCGTTTTCATTGCATCCTGACAGAAGGACATCACAAGATTTGCTGGATGACAGATTATATCGGCGCCCATTAGCGACAACGCGCGCATCGATTCCGGGAAGAACCAGTCAAAACATATCATGATACCCACTTTGCATACGCCTGTGTCATAGACGCTGAACCCCTCGTCCCCGGGATCAAACCAGAGTTTTTCTTCAAAGAAGAGATGCACCTTTCGGTATCTTCCGACGTAACCGTCAGGGGAAACAAGGACAGCCGAATTGAATATCCCGTCTCCACTTTTCTCGGCGAGCCCACCTGCAATGAAAATGCCTTTCTCTTTCGCCACATCACATAACATCCGTGTCGTCCTGCCATCAGGTATCTCTTCGGAAAGGGAGATTGCCTCTTCCCTTGAGGTAAATACATACCCGGTATTGAACAGTTCCGGAAGGACCAGAAGCTGCGCGTCGGACTGCATAATCAGACCTCGGGCCATTTCCAGGTTTCTGTCAACCTCGCCAAACAGCGGTTCAAACTGGATCGCGCCAATTTTCATCGTCATCACTCCCTTCGTACCTACTCACGTAGTCAGGCTGAAGCTATTTAAACTGAAGGTTATTAGGCTGAAGGTAGATAGGCTAATGCTGTTAGGTTTGTAACTCAATGTCCTCAGTCTTCAGCCTACATCCTATCCATCTGAGCGGTTACTATTATAAAGCAAAAAAGCCATGGTCGCAAGGACCATGGCTTTTTCCAGACTTAATAAAATCTTCGTGGACTACAGCATCTCATAAATACCGGCAGCGCCCATGCCGCCACCGATACACATGGAGACGATACCTCTTTTCAGTTTACGTTTCTTTAGATCATGGAGCAGCTGGCATGTCAGCTTCGCACCGGTGCATCCCAGGGGGTGACCAATCGCGATTGCGCCGCCATTTGTGTTGATATCACCCTTCCAGTATCTCTCGGTAAGCCCCAGCTCCCTGCAACAGTAAAGTGCCTGAGAGGCAAAGGCCTCATTGATCTCAAAGAGATCGATATCGTCGGTCTTCAATCCGGCAAGTTTGAGTACCTTCGGAATCGCGTACCTTGGACCGACACCCATCTCTTCCGGATTGTTGCCCGCAACCGCATAATGGGTCAACTTGGCAATCGGTTTCAGCTTCAGTTCCTTTGCCTTTTCGGCCGACATAATCATTGAGAACGCGGCGCCATCGGTCATCTGCGACGAATTCGCCGCCGTCACCGAACCACCCTGTTTGAAGGACGATTTCAGCTTGGCCATTCCTTCCAATGTTGAGGGCCATCTCACACCGTCATCCATATCAAAGGTTTTTGTCGTCCGGACCCACTGTCCGTTTTTATCTTGGACATATTTCCATGCCTCGATCGGGATGATCTGATCTTTCCAGACTCCCTTTTGAATCGCCTCATGGGCCCTGCGGTTACTCTCGACGCCCATCTTGTCCTGCTCCTCGCGGGTGATTCCATAATCGGCAGCCACGTTCTCCGCGGTAACTCCCATCGACACAAAGGTCATAGGAAGGTCTCCCCAGTCAGGATGGGGACGGAATATCCAGCCGCCCATAGGTATATGGGACATGCTTTCGCAACCGCCTGCAATAATTATATCTGACCATCCGGCCCTGATCTTTGCCGTCGCATCGGCAATAGACTGAATACCGGAAGAGCAGAAGCGGTTGATCGTCATACCCGAGGTGGTTACGGGAAATCCCGCGCCAAGTGCTATAACTCTGCCGAGGTTCATTCCCTGCTCGCCCTCAGGAAAGGAACAACCGCAGATAACATCATCGACGTCTTCATGTTTGACCTGCGGAACCTTCTTCATCAATCCCTTCAGAACCTGAATCCCTATCTCGTCGCCCCTTGTCTGTGCAAGAGCTCCCCTCTTATAACGTCCTCCCGGACTTCTTACTGTTTCGACAACAACAGCTTCGCGCATAATAATCCTCCTTGTCATCTATCACTGACCCGGCCATTGGATTATGGCCAGTGTCAGCAATAAATAGTATATTTTTTAGTTACGCAGTGGTTTTCCCTTCGTCAACATGTGCATGATACGATCCTGGGTCTTCTGCTCACCGGCCAGGCTGAGGAAGGCCTCTCTCTCACGGTCAAGAATCGCATCCTCCGTAACGAAGGTACCTTCCATACACTGACCACCGGAAAGTACCCACGCAAGTTTCATCGTCACATGCTCGTCATAATCTGACATGTAGTTACCATGCTTCATGTTAAACAGGACCGCATGCGCGATACCCATCAGGCTTTCTCCCATAACGGGAATCATATCGGGTTTTCTCTTTTTATGGACCTTTGCCATTGAGAGAACGAGCTCCTTTGCATCACATATCTGATGGTCACGATTGAGGCTGATGTTCTCCGTCTTTCTAATGTAACCCAGTTCCATTGCCTCCATGGCGCTGGTGGCCACCTTGGCCTGCCCGATATTCATCAGTACCTTCTCGTAAATCGGCTGCAGGTTCAAGACCTCGGCTGTACCATCCGGCAGACCCTCGGTACAGCGAACCATCAGATCTTTACAACCACCACCCGCGGGTATGACACCGACACCAACTTCGACAAGACCCATGTAGGTCTCACCGCAGGGCTGGCATCTCTGACCATGCATGGATATCTCGCAACCGCCACCCAGAGCCATGCCCGACGGAGCAGTGACAACCGGTTTGTCCAGATATTTCATCTTCATGTTGGCGTACTGCAGGGCATAGATCAGGTTGTCAAGCAGATCCCATTCGCCATTCTCAACCGCCATGAGTACCTGGAATATATTGGCGCCTACCGAGAAGTTTGTGCCATGGTTCGCAACTACCATGCCCGCAAAATCTTTCGATACGATGTCACAGCCGTCTTCGATCATGGAAATAATATCGCCGTCGATAGCGTTCATCTTGGTACGGAACTCGAGGCAGGCCACACCGTCACCTATGTCCACGAGAGAAGCGCCGGCATTTTCCTTAATCACCTTGTTCTTCGCTTTAAGATCGGGCAGAAGGATAATTTTGGGATTATCTTCTATCTTCACATAATCCTTCTTGTCGAAGTCATAGTAATATTTGCCGTCTTTCTTCTTTGTGTAGAAGGACTCACAGCCCTTCTTCAGCATCTCGGTGATCTTCTTGGGGACCTTCAGTTTCAGGGTTTTCATCACCTCCACAGATTCCTTCACACCGACGGCGTCCCATGTCTCAAAGGGACCTTTTTGGTGGTTGTATCCCCACTTCATGGTGTTGTCCACCTGATAGACAGTGTCGCATATCTCGGGGATACGATTCGCGGAATATATGAAGTTCTTGCAGAGATATTCCCGTACGATTTCACCGGCAATGTCCTTCTCCGAATAGAAGAGGGCTTTCAATTTAGCATCAAAACCACCCTCTGTCTTACCCGCCTCTTTGACTGATTCGTATCTGGGTTTCTTGAAGGGGACGTATTCCATCGTATTATAGTCGAGCGCAAGCTTGACCCTTTTGCCCTTGGCATCCTTCGTCTTCTTGTAGAAACCACCTTTGGTTTTGTTGCCGAGCCACTTGTTTTCCATCATCTTGTCCATGAACTCAGGCGGTGTAAAGGTTTTTACCATCTCATCGTCCGGCACCGCTTCAACAAGATTCTTCATAACATGATAGCCCGTGTCTATACCGACAAGGTCGATGGTTCCGCAGATCGCTGAACCGGGCCTGCCGAGAACCTTTGCAATAATAGCATCCAGCTCCGGTATCGTAAGGTCATGAGCCAGCATCGTTTTTACCGCGTTTGATATGTCATAGACACCGATACGGTTTGCTATGAAGTTGGGAACGTCTTTACAGACAACAACGCCCTTACCAACAACATTCTCCAGGAAATAGGTCATGTAATCAACAATCTCCTTCTTTGTCGTCTCGCCGGGAATTACCTCAACAAGTTTCATATAGCGGGGAGGGTTAAAGAAGTGAACTCCCAGAAAACGCTCTTTGTACTTCGCGCTCATCTTTTCCGATATTTCCTTGATCGGAAGACCGGATGTGTTAGTTGCGACGATACAGTCCGGTTTTATGACTTTCTCAAGCTTCGCAAAGAGGGCCTGCTTGATCTTCAGATTCTCCACGACAACCTCGAGAAGAAAATCAACATCCTTCAACATATCGAGATTGTCTTCAAGGTTTCCGATTGAGACCATAGACGCGTTTTTCTTTGAATAGAAACTGGCAGGCCTGGATTTAACCGCGCCGTTCAATCCGTTTGCCGCGAAACTGTTTCGCCACGCCTTGCTATCTTTTGTGAGGCCCTTTTTCAGATCCGCTTCGCTCGGATCAAAGGGAGGTACGATGTCGAGCATCACACTCTCAACCCCCGCATTGGCCAGGTGAGCAGCTATCGTGGCGCCCATAACCCCTGCCCCTATAATGGCAGCTTTCTTAATTTCATACGACATATCATTCCTCCTTGCTCAGGCGCCCAAGTTCAAAGCGCCTTGATTTATTTATGCTCATTACATTACACCGCGAAAGAATCCTCCAGCATTTCAATGGGGGTCTTATCGCCCAGCATAATACATTTACACCTGCCCGCAATTGCCGGAAGGACATTGCACGCAAAGTACTTCGCCGACGCAATTTTTCCCTGATAGAACGCGGCGTCACCGTTTGCACGGGCAAGCGCTCGCTTTTTGGCTATGGAACCCTCAGCTCCGGCTTCCTTATACATCGCGTCCAGTTTCCCGGAGGCAATAAGCGCCGCCTGAAGCAACTGCCACCCTACCATGAGGTCACCCATAATCATCAGGAAGGCTCTCGCATTCATGACAGGAAGCATTACACTGGCGCTCTTGCCCCATACGGCAAACTGCATCGCGACGCCTACAGTAGCATTGTATGCGTCCTCGAGATGCGTGGCATAGGCCTTCATCTCATCGTTCTCTTTGCCCTTCTTGATATCGGCATCAACCAGCCCGAACAGGTTCATAAGATTCATACCCTTGTTCGCACCCATTTTTCTGCCGACCAGATCGAGGGACTGTATGTAATTTGTCCCCTCATAAAGACAGGCGATCTTACAGTCTCTCATGTACTGCTCCATCGGATACTCCTGGATATAACCATATCCACCATACACATCAATACCGAGTGAGCATATCTCGCAGGCCTTGTCGGAGCAGTAGGCCTTAATGACAGGTGTGAGAATTTCAACGAAACCTTTCCATTTCGCCCTCTCCGCAGCGTCAGTCACGGTCTCCTCCATATCGATACAGTATCCGGCTAAATAGTTCATCGCCCTCATACCTTCCACATGCGATTTCATCCAGAGAAGCGAACGTCTGATATCGGGATGGTGAATAATTGGCACCGCCTTCGCTTCAGGAATCGTCATCTCCATAATGTGTTTGCTCTGGATTCTCTCCTTCGCATACTGCACCGCATGCTCCAAAGAGGCGGTCGCATGGCCAAGGCCCTGCATTCCAACTTCCAGTCTGGCCTCATTCATCATATTGAACATAACCTTCATACCGGAACGTTCCTCACCAAGGAGGTAGCCGATACATTTTCCGTTCTCACCGAAGTTCAGCGTCGCAGTTGCGGATGCCTTGATTCCCATCTTGTGCTCAATACCGCCCGTTATGACATCGTTGGATTCACCCACGCTGCCGTCATCATTCACCTTGAATTTCGGAACGATAAAGATAGAAATCCCACCGGTACCGGGAGGATCACCTTCGATCCTGGCAAGCACCGGATGGATGATATTGGAATACAGATCGTTGTCACCCGAGGAGATAAAAGACTTCGTGCCTTCGATCATGAAGGAGCCGTCGGGCATTCTCTTCGCGATCGTTCTCGTGGCCCCCACATCGCTACCAGCGCCCGGCTCCGTCAGACACATAGTGCCTCCCCATTCACCGGAAAACATCTTGTACATGTAGGTGTTCTTCTGTCCTTCCGTCCCGTACTTCGCGATCAGCGCGGCTGCCCCCATGGTCAATCCCGGATACATCATAAATGCGAAGTTTGCCGCATCGAAGAGCTCCGCACAGGCGCTCCACACGCAAAGCGGCAAATTCTGCCCCCCAACTTCCGGACTCGCAGGCGCACAGTTCCAACCCGCCTCGTTAAACTTTTTGAGGGCATTGTGGAAAATGGCGGGAACCGTAACCTTCCCGTCGGCAAAGACAGCGCCTTCTTTGTCACCCACATCATAAGTCGGAAGAATGACATCCACTGCCATCTTCTCGGCCTCGTTAAGCATCATGTCGACCACTTCCTGCGAGTAATCGGCATATTTCCCGGCAGTGAAAAGATTGTCAACACCCAACTGCTCAAACAGGATAAACCTCTGGTCCCTCATGTTAACCAATGTGTTACCCATAACCCTACACCCTCCTCATTCTGATTTTTTTAGACCTTCTATAAAAATGTTCAAACATCCATTAACACCGGAATGTATCCTCTTTCCCCTTGTTGACTCCCTGCCGATAAAAAGGTGAAGGGAGATTATCCCATTAAGCATTCCCCAGAGGGAATTTCTCATTGCCATCACATCTTCTTTTCTGAGAAGAAATTCCCCTTTGTCTATCCCGAATTGGAATATATTTTCAGTAACAGAGATTGCCCTGTTTGTTTCCAGGATAATCCTTCTATTCGTATCGTCCGACAGATTCAAACTGTTAGCATGCATCATAAAATTCATCAGGATTCTGAATAGCCCTCTGTCTCTCAGAAAAAAATCCACATACATGTGGGCAAAGCCTATCAACACCTCTGACGCACTGTCCCCACCTTTGAATATGGGAAGCACCTCTCTATGAAATTTCTCAATATCATCCAGCAATATCTGAGCGCACATCTCTTCCTTACTGCTGAAATATAGATAAATCGCCCCCTTGCTCAATTCAGCCTTTTTCGCGATATCTGAAACGGTGACAGGATTGTCCCCCTGTTTAAAGAACAATCTCTTGGCAGCCTTGAGAATGGTCTTCCTTCTCTTCTCTCTTTCTCTTTCTCTCCGTTTCCCCAGCACCAATCTTGTTCTCCCGCTTTCTTTTTCACGCTCGATAAACAAAGGTCAAACTATGACCGCTAGTCATATCTCCCTTAAGCAATAAACTCAGGGTTGTCAAGAAAAAAGTTTATGCCTGAAAGTTATCAAAAACATTGACACACCCTCAACCTTGTGTTAGGAAAAACCGATTTTTAAAGGCGGGAGCATTTTCCCGCTTCGAAGTTTTAAATTCATGATGATTACCTTGAAACTTAGACGGCGTATTTTCAAGAGGTAAGAGAGAAATGACCCTTCATGAAATAAGAGAACTCCTGGATGCCAGAGTCCTGGCAGGAGGAAATCATCTGGACGTAGAAGTAAAAACCGCCTTCAGCGCAGACCTGATGAGCGATGTCCTCGCCTTTGCGAAACCGGGGAGCATAATGATCACAGGACTTACGAATCCACAGATTGTAAGAATCGCGAGCATCGTGGATAATTCGGCAATCCTTATAGTCAGAGGGAAGATTCCCCCTGATGAAACGATCACACTGGCCGAGGAACTCGAAATACCTGTTCTTTCAACAAAATACATCCTCTTTGAGGCATCGGGAAGATTATACGCGAATGGGATAGTAGGTTGTGTTAGAAAGATCGAAGGTCCCGGGAGTGTTGTTCCGTTATGAGCCAGGGATATAAATTTTCTTTCCCCGTCAAAGGTGACAATTTTGATGATGCCGGCAAGGCCTCCGTCGAAATAAAAAGGTTCCTCAAGGGGCTTGGCATAACAGGCGACGTCTTGAGAAGGACGGCCATTGCGATCTATGAATCGGAAGTGAACATAATATCATATGCACGGCAGGGAAACATTAATATTTGCGTGACAGATGCCAGCATATTGATAAATATACGGGACAACGGTCCAGGCATAACCGATATTGAACAGGCCATGAAGCAGGGATATTCCACTGCTGATGACCATATAAGAGAGATGGGATTCGGAGCCGGCATGGGTCTTTTTAATATAAAGAACTGTTCCGACGATTTCGAGATATTATCCGAGGTAAACAGGGGAACCCTGCTCAAAATATCAATCAACAGGTGATGCGCGAATGAACTTGACTCTATTGGCAGAAAAACTGAATCTCAGTGTAGTGTGCGGCGGGGACGGGCTGGACAGGGAGGTGTCGGGCGGATACATGGGAGATCTTCTGAGCGACGTCATGGCAAACAGCAGAGAGGGTGACGTATGGATTACCTGCCAGTCACACCAGAATATAGTGGCGGTAAGCGTGCTTAAGGAGCATGTGGGAATTATCCTCGTCCTCGGGAAAAAACCTGATGATGATACCATTGAAAAGGCCTCCCGAGAGGGAATACCTCTTCTTGTAACCGAACTCTCCGGATTTGAGACAGTCGGCAGGATATACAACCTGCTGCATCCCTGACGGATCAGTAGCTGCGTTTTACGCGCAGATGTTGATGTCAGGAATCAGCACTGACCCCCGGCCCCTGATCACTGATAACTTTGCGGCTTTGCCACCTTGGGTGCATATTTATGTTAAAGGGGTTTAAGTGCGACCTTCACATACATACATGTCTTTCTCCTTGCGCCGATCTGGACATGTACCCCACTGCCTTGGTTGAAAAGTCACTCGACAGTGGGCTCGATGTTATAGGGATATGCGATCATAACGCATCTGAAAATGTACGATACGTGATCGAGGCATCCCGGGGGAAACCGATTCATGTATTTCCAGGAATGGAGGTAGCAAGCAGGGAAGAGGTTCACGTTATCACGCTCTTTGAAAACATCGACAATTTGTTACAGATTCAGGAGGTCGTATATGCTTCCCTTTCCGGCACCAACAGGGAAGAGATATTCGGGTGTCAGGCAATTGTAAACGAATCGGATGAGGTGGAGGGATTCAATGACAGGCTGCTGATAGGTTCCACCGGGATCTCACTTCAGGAGATAGTCGAAACTGTCCACAGTTTTGGAGGCATAGCCATTGCCGCCCACATTGACCGGGAGAGTTTCAGCATCCTGGGACAGTTGGGTTTTATCCCCCCCGATATCCGTTTTGACGCCCTTGAAATATCCCGCAGGACAGGATTGAAAGAGGCACGCAAGAGATATCCCGATTTATGCGACTATACGTTCATCGAATCATCCGACGCCCACTTTATAAGCGACATAGGAAAGGGTTTCACAAAGATTTTCATGGAAGAACCCTCTCTTTCCGAACTGAGAATGGCCCTAGAAAAGCGTGATGGGCGATATGTTGAGGAATAATCTATGATAGAACTCTCCATGAATATTCTCGATATCACCGAGAATTCCACGAGGGCGGGTGCGGGCCTTATAAAGATCAGCGTTACTGAGGACAGGAGGGACGACATCCTGCGCATAGAGATTACCGATGATGGTGAGGGTATGGAACCGGATATAATCAAAAGGGCGCTGGACCCTTTTTATACGTCCAAGAAGGTCCGAAGAGTCGGCCTGGGGCTTCCTCTGCTCTCACATGCCGCGAAAATCACTGATGGAAAGTTCACGATTGAGTCGGAAAAGGGAAAGGGAACCACAGTAATAGCGGATTTCGGATACAGCCACATCGACCGACAGCCCTTGGGCGACATGCCGGGAACCATGGCGACCATGATAGCTGGGAATCCGCGGGTAGATTTTGTATACACGCATCTGAGTGACGGCAAAAGCTATACGCTGGACACGAGAGAGGTAAAAAAAGAGCTTGAGGATGTTCCGATAGATCATCCGAAGGTTATTCAATTTATAAAAGAAAATATAAGGAATGGGCTGGAAGAGATTGGGGCCGGGCGTTAGTCCATGTCCCTCTATTCGGACCTTCCACGAAGGAGGAATAAATGGATTTGGAGTACGATGAACTTTTGAAGGAATTTTCACAGGAACAGATCAAGGAACTGGATGGAATCATTGAGAAACACCGGGGCCAGCCCGGAGGGTTGATCCCGGTGCTGGAAAGGGCACAGGAACTCCTTGGATTTCTCCCTGTTCCCGTACAGAAAAGGGTCGGGAGAGAGCTTGGCATACCATTCAGCCACGTCTATGGTGTTGTCACCTTCTACTCTTTCTTTACCATGCATCCACGCGGGAAACACACCGCAAGGGTATGTCTGGGAACTGCCTGCTATGTGAGAGGCGGCAAAAAGATCGCTGCAAACATGGAAAAACTGCTCGGAATAAAAGAGGGAGAGACTACTCCGGATCGCATGTTCACGTACGAGACGGTCAGATGCCTCGGGGCATGCGGACTGGGGCCGGTCGTAGTCGTGGATGACGACATCCACGGGAGGGTAAAACCCGATAAGCTTAAAGACATCTTACAACAATACAGCTGACACGATAAAGGGACATGACATGGCAAAATTAAAGATAGAGGATCTGAAAAAGATCAAAGAACGCGTGCAGGGTGAAACCGCTCTGAGGGCGGGAACCCGAAGGGTCAAGGTAACAGTACATATGGGAACCTGTGGCATAGCCGCCGGTGCGAGGGAGGTTATGGATTCCCTTATGAACGAAATTGAAGAGTCGGGCGTCACAGATGTTGTCGTTACTACATCAGGGTGCATGGGCCTGTGCAGCAGAGAACCGGAGGTAACCATTGAAATCCTGGACCAGGATCCCATAGTATACGAGTTTATGAACCAGAATAAGATGAGACAGGTTTTCAAAAGACACATTCTCGAAGGAGAAATTCAGACACCCTTTGTTCTGGCTAAGGCAAAAAGACAGAATTAACGAACGCATATCAATGATTCTGTTGAGTTATGAGGATTTTAGCTCAAGATCAAGGCATGCGAAAAAAATAACCACAGACATATAGTTGATATTTTGAGGATTATTTTTTAAGCATAACGCAGAGATTGGGCGAAAAGACCATTAATCAACACTGAAGGAGGTTAAAAATACCCGATGAAAGTTTTTCGGTCTCACATACTGATCTGCGGGGGCACAGGATGTCAAGCTACTGGAAGCCCAAAGGTAAAACAGGCCCTTGCCGCGGAGTTAGACAGGCAGGGCCTTGCCGATGAAATAAAAATAGTCGAAACGGGGTGTAACGGTTTCTGTGCCATGGGACCCATTATGGTGGTCTACCCGGACGGAATTATCTATATGATGGTCCAGCCGGAAGATGTTCCAGAACTGGTTGAAGAACATCTCCTGAAGGGAAGGCCTCTGGAGAGACTCCTGTATAAGGAACCGTCCACAGAGGAAACAATCCCCGAGATGAAAGACATACCCTTCTTCGCGCACCAGGAGCTCCGGGTGCTGAGGAACAAGGGCCTTATCGACCCGGAAGTAATCGACGAATATATAGCAAGGGATGGTTATGCCGGTATGGCCAAGGCGCTTACCGAAATGACTTCGGAAGAAATCATCAAGGAGGTGCTCGATTCCGGTATTCGAGGGCGGGGCGGAGCCGGATTTCCGACCGGCCTGAAATGGAAGTTTGCCGCCCAGTCAAAGAACGATGTTAAATATGTCCTCTGTAACGCTGACGAAGGCGACCCGGGCGCGTTTATGGACAGAAGCGTGCTTGAGGCGGACCCTCATGCCGTTCTTGAAGGGATGATAATAGCCGCGAAGGCAATCGCCGCGCACAAGGGTTACATCTATTGCAGGGCCGAATATCCGCTGGCCCTTCGCAGACTTGACGTAGCCATAAACCAGGCCAGGGAATACGGCTTTCTGGGCGAAAACATACTGGATACCGGCTTTGATTTTGATCTTGAGGTCTATCAGGGCGCCGGCGCCTTTGTCTGTGGAGAGGAGACGGCTCTCATGACATCGATCGAGGGAAACCGTGGAATGCCCAGACCCAGACCCCCCTTCCCCGCCGTCGCTGGTCTCTGGCAGAAACCAAGCGTTCTGAACAACGTGGAAACCCTGGCCAGTATCGGCCAGATAATAGCGAAGGGAAGCGAGTGGTTCGCAAGTGTCGGGAATGAAACAAGCAAGGGAACCAAGGTTTTCGCACTCACAGGAGACGTCAACAACGTCGGACTCGTTGAGGTCCCAATGGGAACGTCCCTCGGGACTATTGTATATGACATAGGCGGCGGCATACCAAAGGGGAAGAAATTCAAGGCCGCTCAGTTAGGCGGTCCCTCGGGAGGAATGATTCCTATTCAGCATCTTAACGCTCCCATAGACTACGAAAGCGTTGCCAAGCTTGGAGCTATTATGGGGTCCGGTGGCCTTATCGTGATGAATGAAGATATGTGCCCGGTTGATATGGCCCGCTTTTTCATGGACTTCTGCCAGGATGAATCCTGCGGCAAGTGCACACCCTGCCGCGAGGGCACGAAAAGGATGCTGGAAATCCTCACCAATATCTGTGAGGGAAGAGGTAAAGAAGGGGACATTGAGACTCTTATTGAAATGGCTGATATAATCAAGGATTCGGCCCTCTGCGGTCTCGGGCAAACTGCACCCAATCCAGTCCTGAGCACCATCAGATACTTCAGGAAAGAATACGAGGAGCACATCAGGGATAAACGCTGTTCGGCCGGCGTCTGCGCGGCACTCTTTAAATCGCCCTGTCAGAACGCGTGTCCTATCGGGATGGATGTTCCGCAGTATATGGCGCTTGTACGCGCGAAGAGATTTGACGACGCCTACAAGATCATGATGAGGACAAATCCCTTCCCCGCCATCTGCGGCAGGGTCTGCGATCACCAGTGTCAGTCCAAGTGCAGACGCGGCACACTGGATGAAGCGCTTGCCATTAAATTTGTCAAACGATTTATCACAGACAACGCCGGCCGTCCGGCAGTAAATTCTGTGCCGGTCGACAGGAATGAAAAGATCGCGATTGTCGGCGCCGGACCATCTGGTCTGACCGCCGCGAAGGATCTTGCCCTGCGCGGATACCAGGTGACCGTTTTTGAAGAACTTCCCGAGCCGGGAGGCATGACCCGCTATGGTATTCCTTCGTATCGGCTGCCCCGAGATATACTCGCGGGAGAAATCGATGACATAAGGGCGCTGGGAGTAGAAATAAAATGCAACACCCGCGTAGGCAGAGAGATTTCTTTTGAAGAGGTTGACAAGAAATACGACTACATATATCTGGCGCCCGGAGCGCACAAAAGCCAGCGTATGAGGGTTGACGGCGAAGATATAGCTGGTGTCTTTGGAGGCGTCGAATTTCTGAGAGATTTCAACATCAACGAAGGTGCCTGGCTGAATGGCGAAAAGACCCTTGGCGCCAAGGTCGCGGTCATCGGGGGAGGCAACTCCGCTATTGACGCCGCCAGGTGCGCTGTGCGTCTGGGTGCGGATGTTACGATACTGTACCGCAGGACACGTCAGGATATGCCCGCGGCTGAAGAAGAGATAATCGCTGCGGAACATGAGGGAATTACTATAGAATATTTCGTGGCGCCAAAGAAGATTGTCGAGGCAAACGGCAAAGTAAGCGGTATCACCTGTGAAAGGATGAAGGCCGGAGATTTCGACAACAGTGGAAGAAGAAGGCCCGTTGTCATTGAAGGATCCAATTTTACCCTTGATGTTGATACAGTAATAGCATCCATCGGCCAGGCCCCGGATCTTTCATTTGTGCCGGAGGGAAGCGATGTGTCGGTCAACAAGTGGGAGTATTTCGATATAGCCGAAGGAAGCAAATCGAGAACCACAAGTGACAAGTTCTTTGCGGGTGGCGATGCGGTAACGGGGCCCTGGACTGTTGTCGGGGCTATAGCGGCGGGGCATCAGGCTGCCAAAGATATCGACAGCGCCATACGCTCCAGAAATGGCGAATCTCCATGGGAAGCGCCGGCAGAAGAAGTCATCGACATACCATTTGAAATCGATGAAGAAACAGAGGAACAACCTCAGGCCGCGATGCCGGAGCTGGATGCTGTGGCGAGAAAAACAAACTTCAGAGAAGTAGAACTTGGCTACGAAATAGAAAAGGCCATCAAAGAGGCATCCCGTTGTCTGCGGTGCGACGCCGAGGTGTAGGCTACAATCAGTGGTCAGTGGTTAGTGGTCAGTGGTCAGTGGTCAGTGATTAGTGATTAGTAATCAGAAGACAATCAGCCCCCTGTTCGCGGATGCAAAATCGTGGACAGGGGTTTTTTATTGCGGGTTGCGAATTGCGCGGACTAATCTTACTGATCACTTGCCACTGACCACTGACCACTGACTTTTACGCCATATCCGGAATCTCAACGCGGGTTTCTGGTGTGTATTTGCGTTCGAGGTTGCGGGCCACCATGCTCATACTGTAGCAGCATATAAAATAGAGTACGGCAATTGTTGTATAGATCTCAAAGGGATAGATCATGATCCGGTTGTTGACGGTCTGGGCCACGGTCGTCAGCTCGAACACCCCTATTATATAGGCAAGCGAGGTATCCTTGAAGAGGGCAATGAACTGTCCCACGATGGCGGGGATCATCATCTT
>CAZSYH010000022.1:0-31013 GCA_964610735.1 uncultured Syntrophaceae bacterium
AGAGCAAGGCCTTCATGGTAAATGTCGAAAGGAAGGAGGTGTAAGCCATGTCTGAAAAAATCAAACTGTGTGATCTTTCAAAGTGTACCGGTTGCAGGGGATGTCAGTTGGCATGCAAGCAGTGGAACCAGTTACCGGCGAAGCAGACTGTCAACACCGGAACCTACCAGAATCCTCCTGATCTCCAGCCGAACACCTGGAATATCATAAGGTTTCAAGAAATATCTAATAATGGCAGGGTTGCCTGGCTGTTCAGGCACGACGCATGCATGCACTGCACCGACGCGGCTTGTGTGAAGGTCTGCCCGAGCGGCGCCCTTTATCATACGAAATATGGCACGGTCGCCCTTGACAACAGCAAGTGTATCGGATGCAAGGAATGCGTCTTTGCATGTCCTTTCGAGGTGCCCAAATATGATCCTGAGACCGACAAAATCCTCAAGTGTGATATGTGCTTTTCACGGATCGACAACGCAATGGAACCGGCCTGTGTCAAGGCCTGTCCCACCGGCGCCCTGAGTTTCGGCGATAAGGATGAGATGCTGAAAGTGGCATACGCAAGGGCCAAGGAACTGGGCGGCGACGCCTCCGTGTATGGAGACAAATTTGTGGACGGAACCCACATGGTATACGTCCTTCCGGAAAAAGCAGGCATATATGACAGACTTCCGGAAAAACCGAGAGTTCCACTCTCAGTTATCGCCTGGAAAGACTGGCTTAAACCGCTCAGCCTGCTTGCGGCGGGTGGTGTAATTGCGGGATCCTTCTTACACTACATTACCCACGGTCCAAAGGACACAAGCGGTGATGGAGATCATGCAAGCAAGGAAGGAGGCGAATAAAATGAAAAAAGGAATGATAAAAGTGTCCGATGGGTTTGAGAGAATAGTACACTGGTCCATGGCCATTTCCTGCCTGATCCTTATGATTTCGGGACTGGGAATGATGTTCCATTCGTTCAATTTTCTTGGGATTCTTGTCGGTGGATTGAAAAATTTGAAACTGATCCACAACTTTACCGGGATTGTGTTCATCCCGTCGCTCCTCTTCGCCATATTGATATGGTGGAAGGAGGCCGGTGTCCTTGATCTGCCTGACGATTTTGAGTGGATCAAATGTGCTGGTGGTTACCTCTGGCATGTGGAAAATCCCCCTGAAACAGGAAAATACAATGTTGGTCAGAAGGCATTTTTTCTTGCTATTGCCGGTTTTGGAATTATCATGATTATCACCGGGTTGGTCATGTGGTTCCCGCTGGGTCTTCCGGTGGAACTGGTACGGTGGATGTATCCCCTGCATGCCCTCGGGTTCTTTGTTATATTCCCATTCTTTTTTATCCATTTGTATCTGGGTACAGTTGGTGTTCCAGGTTCTGTGTCAGCTGTCCTTACTGGGTGGGTTACAAGATCTTGGGCGAAAAAACAGTGCCCGAAATGGTTGAGAGAGATGGAGGAATCAGGAAAGCTGGAAGTTTCTGAGTAGCAAAGTGATCTAGAGCCGTATGCCGGCGTGGAGATCTGTTAATCATGAGGGGCCTGTTCAATCGAGAGCAGGCCCCTTTTTGCTGGGACAAGAATTTCTTGAGTTTGTCGAAAAAAGCATATATAGGGGGGCTTCGTTTTAAAACCCCATAAGAGGTGAACCATGGCACAAATCCTGAGAGATACCTTGAAGACGATTGACGGGTACAAACATATGAATCCCCATTACGAAGAACTGCTTGATATCCTTGAGGAGGTCCTTATCCTGAGAGAGACGTATCGCCGCAAGGTTACGGGAGATATCTTCAACGTAGAGGAATCGCTCATAGTGAAAAAGGTTGCCGGGGGGCTGCCCCTCGTTGATTTCCCCGAGGGTACCTTTGAGATTGAAGGGCCGAAGGAATACTTTATCGCCCTCCTCGAGATAGCCCAGAAGAGGGACCTGAGAGAAACCGATGAAATAATACGGAAGCTCAATGCCGGGGAGATGGACTACGGGGAGATGGTCCGCGAATCTTTCACCCTGCTGCAGGATGAAGATGCCTCGGATGAGAGTGAAGAAGGTGTCTTTGATCTGCTGGGCTATCTTGTTGAAGAAAGCCTGCGGCCGGCGCTGGAGCTCCTCTCTGAAAAGTATGGAGATATTATCACCGGGGCGAAGTGGTCTGAAGGGTACTGTCCCATATGCGGCAGGGAACCAAAGATGTCAGAGCTCAGAGGAGAGGGAGGCGCGAGATTTCTCTTCTGCGGCCAGTGCGGATTTGAGTGGCAGTTCAAACGCATTCGCTGCCCCTTCTGTGGGAATGAAGACCAGCAGACACTCGCCTACTTCACCATCGAGGAAGAGGAGAAGTACAGGGTCGATGTGTGCAACGTCTGCAATAAGTACATAAAGGCGGTCGACTTCAGGAAGGCGGAAAGGGAACCCAATCTGGATGTGGAGGACATAGCGACGCTGCATCTGGATATCCTTGCCGATGAAGAGGGATACGAGTGACAGGGGTCAGGCTGCTCTGAATGCCTGATGCTCTCCACTGATAATCGTAGAGCATGGAAGGAACCGACATAATAACAGTAGTTGAAACCCTCAAAGAAAACCTCAAGTCAAGAAAACTCCCCATCGTTTCAGAGCTTGCCGAAAAGAAGAGCACCCCGTTTCATATACTGATCTCCACCCTCCTCAGCCTGAGGACCAAGGATGAGGTAACCGAGGTGGCTACCCGCAGGCTCTTTGCGCTGGCCTCAACCCCGGCGGAGATGCTCAAGCTCTCCCCGGATCGGATAGCCGACGCCATCTATCCCGTTGGTTTCTACCGGAACAAGACAAAGACGATACTCCACGTCTGTCAGGAGCTGATCGAGCGCTATGACTCCCGCGTTCCCGACAGCATTGACGAACTGCTCACGTTCAAGGGGGTAGGGAGAAAGACCGCCAATCTGGTTGTCACGCTGGGATACGGAGGGGAGGGGATATGCGTGGACACGCATGTTCACAGGATCTCAAACCGCCTGGGCTATGTCAGGACGAAGACACCGGACGAAACGGAATATGCCCTGCGGGCAAAGCTCCCCCGGAAATACTGGACGGAATATAATACCCTCATGGTGGCATTTGGAAGGACTGTCTGCCGGCCCATCTCACCCCTGTGCAGTCAATGCCCCACCTGCGGGCTGTGTGAAAAGGTGGGGGTAAAGAAGCACCGCTGATGGTCAAGCAAAAGAGAAATACGGTGTCGGGAATCACGGCAGGCTCAGATTTAAAACTTTATATTCTCTGTTTTTTTATCAAGATAGCATCTGCCGTTGTCAGTTACTCGTATTATGTCTTCTTTAATCAAGTGCAGCAAGGCCTGCGGTTTATAGTCTCTAACCCCGAAGTGGCGAAAGCCCTTTTCCCGGACATAGGGGAGGGTAGCGGCAGACTCAGGATCGTATGCTCCCCTGTCTTGAAGATCTCTGATGATTGTCAGGCATGCGCGTTTTGTCTTCCACACAACACCAATCAGCGTCAAGATGCAGACAACTATCAGAATAATAACAGATATAATAATATTCATGAGGCCATCCATTCAGGATAGTGTTTCAGCAATAACACCTCTCTTTAATGCTCCTTATTTCAGTGTCCAGATCATGCCCTCCGGTGTATCGTGAACGATTATCCCCATCGCTGAAAGTTCTTTTCTCAGGTGGTCGGATCTTTTCCAGTCACCGGCGGCCCTGGCCTTCTTTCGCTCCTCCATCAGTCTTGTGGCATCTTCGCTGAGTGTTTCCCCCTCGAAATTCATTACACGAAGGACGGAATTTATTCCCTTCATTGTGTCGAGGATCGCATCTCTTTGCTTTATGTTAAGCTGTTTTCCGGTCAGAGAAATATTTATCTTTCTGACAAATTCGAACACGCAGGCAAGGGCTTCAGAGATATTGAAGTCGTCATCCATCGCTTCAGCAAGCCCCTTCCTTATGTCATAGATAAGCTGGGCCACATCCGCGTGTCCGTCTCCGGGAATAAAGCGTATCAATCTCTGTATAAAGTTATTCAGCCTCTTAATTGTATTGCACGCGGTATCCAGTGCGCCGAATGAAAAACTCAGCGGTTTTCTGTAGTGGGAACTGAGGAGAAAATATCTGATTTCCCTTCCGGAGTATCCCTTTTCTTCAAGATCGCTCACCGTGAAGAAATTGTTTGTGGAACGGGACATCTTCTTGCCTTCCATCATAACAAGCTCGGAGGCGAGCCAGTAGTTTGCGGGCATTTTTCCGGTAGCAGCCATCCCTATCGCCATGACGTTCTCACAGTGCGGGAAGATGATATCGGAGCCGCTTATGTAGATGTCGAAGGTTTCTGCCAGGTATTCCATGGTCAGTGCGGCACATTCAAGATGCCAGCCTGGCCTTACGTTTCCCCACCTAGTCTTGAAATATATACCCTTTTTTAACTCCGCCAGAGTTGACCTTTTTAAAAGGGTAAAGTCTACGGGACTGTCCTTTTCATAATTATCCTGATCTACTGTTCTTGAATGTCTTGCATTTGCCAGATCTATATTTGATAAGAGGCCATAGTTATCGAGCCGTGATATATCGAAATAGACAGACCTCAATTTTTCGTAGGCATAGCCCTTTTCCACGAGGCTTTCCGTCAGCGTGATCATTGAATCGACGTTCTCACTCGCCGCCGGATAGGTATTGCGGCTGTGAGCGATATCAAGTTTGTCCAAGTCGCTGAAGAAGGTTTCAGTGTGTCTCTTTGTAAATTTCCTGATATCCATGCCAGCCTTTTCGGCGCCATTTATGGATCTGTCGGCCAGGTCTATGATGTTGGAGACGTGTTTGACCTTGTGTCCCTTGAATTCCAGGTACCTGGATATCATGTCCGACACAACAGCGCGTCGGTAGGTTCCTATGTGAGGAACATCGTGCACGGTCGGACCGCATGAATGTATGAGGATTTGAGCGGTGTCTATCGGCTTGAAAGGTTCTTTGCTCCTGCTGAGTGTGTTGTACAGGCAAAGCGAGGTTTCTTCCCTGTCTGCAAAGAGTGTTGTACTGAGATATCTCTCTCCGCCGTCCGGGAAAATTACCACAATCAACCCTTCTTTCATTTCCCTGGCTTTTTCCAGGGCCACGTGCATCGCCGCGCCGGAGCTCATACCGACGAATAACCCTTCGGTCCGGGCCAGTGCCCGGGCCATCTCAAAGGCGTCTTCATCTAGAATATTGATCTTTTCATCCAGGCATTTTCTGTCAAAGATGCCCGGACGGTATGATTCCTTCATATTCTTAAGGCCTTGTATCTTATGATGGAGATAGGGTTCGACCCCCACTATTCTTATATCCTCATTGTATTCCTTGAGTCTTCTTGAAATGCCCATGGCAGTACCGGAGGTACCGAGCGACGCCACCACCATGGTTACCTTATTGTTGGTCTGCCGCCAGATTTCTTCGGCCGTTCCGTGGTAGTGGGCAAGAATATTATCTTCGTTGTTATGCTGATCGGGAACAAAATATGTATCGGGATGCTCTCTCAACATCTCATAGACCACTTCGATTGCCCCATCGGTACCGAGATGTGCGGGAGTCAAGACTAATTCAGCGCCGAGGGCCTTTAAAATCTTTTTCCGTTCCTCGCTGGCCGATTCTGAAAGCACAAGAATGATTTTGTATCCCATTGCAGCCGCCACGAGGGCGAGACCTATACCGGTGTTCCCGCTTGTGGCTTCCAAAATGATCTTTTCAGCGGTAAGTAATCCCCTTTTTTCCGCCTTTTCTATCATATAGAGGGCGGTCCTGTCCTTTATCGAGCCACCGGGGTTGGATCCCTCTAACTTTGCATATATCTTCACATTTCTGTTGGAATTAAGATTGCGGATCTCCACGATGGGGGTGTTGCCGATCAGATCCAGGATATTATTATAGGTTTTTTTCATTGATTGAAGAATGGGCCTTAATACTGGTGGTTCTTCTCCAATTTAGTTGGATAAGAAAATGTAATCCATGGTTGTCTTTCTTCCGGTCACTCGACCCCTTGATTCCTTCTGGTATCAGTTGTAGATAACACACTTATTTTGCTTTCATTAGCTACAACTAATCGGGAGATGATCCACACTGGTTAACTGTCGAATTTCGGTATGGGAATCTTTACGAATGGGATTCCTTCTTCTCTGAGGGTATCCTCTTCGGTTTTTGTTGTTGTTCCCTTTATGTTTCTACTGTCTTCCTCTCCGAGGTGTATTTTGAGCGCAACCTCGGCAAATTTGCTGCCCACATCTTCAAATGTTTTGTCTATGTATTCATGGAACATCCGAAGATCTTTCATGGGAGATATATCTTTATTGTTCTTACTGAATTTTCCTGTTCTCTTTCCCATAACCGTAATGGAGGAAGGAACTATATCTATGCTCAGACTTCCACATACCGGACATTTGACAAGTCCTTTCTTTTCCTGTTCCTCAAATGCTGTTCTGTTGTTGAACCATCCTTCAAATATGTGATTATTTTCACACTTAAGATCGTAGATTATCACCCTGCCCACTCCTTCTGTGTAATTATACCTTTGACTCCAATATCATGAACTTTGAGCTGAAACAAGTTATGATGCTATTTTAGCGAACATTACGGCATTTTTCATTTTTTTGTGGACATTTGGAGGTAAATTATATAGTCAAAGGCCTTGTCGGGATGTGGCCCAGCCTGGTAGGGCACTGCGTTCGGGACGCAGGAGTCGCGCGTTCAAATCGCGCCATCCCGACCATTTTAAGACTTTCTATCCGATGGCGCCCGCCATGGAAAAGATTGGGAGATAAAGGGCTATTATCATTCCTCCAACGACCCCGCCCAAAAAAACCATCATCATGGGTTCGAGGAGTGCCGTCATGGCATCCACAGCAACATCTACTTCGGAGTCGTAAAAGTCGGCGATCTTCTCCAACATGGTATCAAGGGCGCCGGTGTTTTCACCGACCGATATCATGGAGACAACCATGGACGGGAATATACCCGATTCCGACAGGGGTTCCGCTATTGTCTTGCCCTCGCTTATGCTTTTTCTGGTCTCCATCAGGGCGTTCTCGACTATCTTGTTCCCCGCTGTTTTGCTTACAATCTCAAGACCGTCGAGGATTGGAACCCCGCTGTTCATCATGGTGGAAAGTGTCCTTGAAAACTTTGCCACGGCAACCTTTCTGAGCAGAATCCCGAAGACGGGCAACTTGAGCATGATGCGATCTATCTGAAGCCTTCCACGCTCGGTTCTGTAATATCTTTTGAGGGCGAAAACGGAGAGGACGATTACGCCCAGTATGTATAATATATTGTTCTGGACAAAAGCGCTCGCGTCAACAAGGAATTGAGTGGGGCCCGGCAGCGCCGATCCCATGCTTGAAAACATATCATCAAAAACGGGGACAACCTTGTACAGGAGCAGAATAACAACCGCGAAGGCGACCACGAGAACGGTAACCGGATAGGTCATTGCCCCCTTTACCTTCCGTTTCAGCTCCATCGCCTTTTCCATATATGCGGAAAGACGATTGAGGATTACGTCCAGGATGCCGCCTGCCTCACCGGCAGCTACCAGGTTTACGAAGAGATCGTCAAATACATCCGGGTGTTTTTTCAGGGTGTCCGAGAGGGAGCTCCCCCCCTCAATGTCTTCTTTTATCGATTTGATAATTTTTGCAAAGGTTTTGTTCTGCTCCTCTTCACTCAGCAGGTCCAGACACTGGATAATGGGAAGTCCGGCATTGATCATTGTAGCGAACAGGCGCGCGAATATCACCACATCTTTTTCCTTGACCTTTTCTTTCAGAAAAGGGATGTTTTCGAAAAGATCTTTGGGCTTTTTCTTTATGCTTTCGGGCTTGATGCGCTGGCGGCGCAACTGGATTCTCACTGCGCTTTCATCGGGGGCCTCCAGTTCACCCTTTCTGATTTCCCCCTTTCTGGTCGTGCCCTCCCACAGGTATACAGGCATGTTTCCCCCCCCCTTCTATTTAGTGTATTTTGACTGCGAGTCATCTCATATAGAATAATACCCCCGGCTACGGATACATTCAAAGAATCAATGGCAGCTGTCATAGGTATAGAGACCAGAAAATCACATTTTTTCCTGACCAGTGGTCTTATCCCTTTTCCCTCACTTCCCATTACGAGACCCGCATGGCTGCTGTAATCCAAATGGTGCAGGTCTTCCCCGCAGCTGGCATCAGTGCCATATATCCAGAAGCCCTCTTCTTTCAGTCGGTCGATTGTTCTCGATATATTTACCACCCTGACAATGGGGAGGTGGAGGGCCGCTCCCGCCGAGGTTTTGATGACGGAGGGGGTAACGGATGCGGCTCGATTTTCCGGGATGACTAGGCCGGTCGCGCCGAAGCAGAGGGCAGTTCTTATGAGTGAACCGAGGTTCTGGGGATCTGTAATACTGTCAAGTATGAGGATTAGAGCGTTTTTCCGGGATTTACAATTGGTCAGAACATTATCGATACTGGCATAGCGGTATTCTTCATATATGCAGATAACGCCCTGATGATGACTGGTGCCGGCGGTGGCATTCAGGGACTCCCTGTCTCTGTAGACGACCGGTATCCCCCTCCGGGTCGCGATTTCCAGAATTGCCCGGATGTCGCCCTGCTTTCCCCCTTTGAGCAGGACAATCCGTTCTATTTTCCCGCCGTTTCTCAGAGCCTCTGCAACCGGATGAACCCCATAAATTGCCTGCATTATTTTTCCTCCGGTTAGAACCTGGAAATCCTTAATGAGCGAGTCCCTCGGAGATCTCCTCGGTGATCCTGTCCGCGGCAGCCACGGGATCATCAGCCAGTCTTATTGGCCTGCCCACCACGATGTAATCCGCCCCCATTATAATGGCGTCCCTTGGAGTCAAGACCCTTTTCTGGTCGTCGCCTGCCACTTTGACTTTGCTATCCAGCCTTATGCCCGGGGTTACGATGATAAAGTCTTTCCCGCACGCTTCTCGTATTGGGATTACATCCCGGGCGGATGCCACAACCCCGGAGACGCCCGCGTCCCTGGCTGACACTGCGAGTTTAAGTGCGAGCTCTCTGGTAGAGCATTTGAATCCTATTTCTTCCAGATCCGAATCATCCAGACTTGTAAGGACGGTTACCGCGAGCAACACGGGAGGGACAACGCCCATGACTCTCGCCGTGTTATTGACGGAATCTACCGCCCGCTCCATCATCTCACTCCCCCCAAGCGCGTGTATGTTGAACATGGAAACGCCCAGTTTTACCGCGGCCTCGGAGGTCATTGCGACGGTGTTTGGAATGTCATGGAACTTCAGATCAAGGAAGACACTTCCACCCCTTTCTATTATACCCCTGACAACAGAAGGACCGAAACTGGTGAATGCTTCCTTACCTACCTTGAACATCCCCACATGATCCTTTAAGAGATCAACCCACGCTATGGTCTCATCTATATTTTC
This sequence comes from uncultured Syntrophaceae bacterium, assembly GCA_964610735.1. Lineage (GTDB taxonomy): Bacteria > Desulfobacterota > Syntrophia > Syntrophales > UBA2210 > UBA2210. Next base: position 9,427 of record CAZSYH010000022.1, read on the forward strand.
TCCCAGATCAAGGGCGAATATCAGTTTGTTGCGGCTGTTTCTATTCGGTGCTTGCATCTTCGGGCACATCTGTACTGCTCTCTATAGACTCAATCATTGTAACATCTGCTGACCGGGCATTGAGAATCTCAGGATGGGAGTATCGCACCTTCTCTTCCGCTATTTCTCTCAAAGCGGTAACGATTTCTCGATTGTTTTTCTTCTCACTGAGGGGTTTCGATCCTCTGAGTAGCTGCTTTGCCCTTTGAATGGTAAGGTGTGTCAGGGCAAACCTGTTTTCTGCTTTTTCCAGAGAATCCTCTACGGTAACTCTTGCCATGTGTTATATACCTCCGGTCATTTGATAAAAGTTGTTTATCCTGGCTTGCAGCCGGGACCTCCTGTTCTTCTCCGCCATATACACAGACCTCATTATATCAACAGAATCGCCTATTATATCATTAAATATCACATAATCATACCATTCATTTTCCCAGATCTCTTCCATGGCCCTGTCGAAACGCATCTTTATAATATCATCGGTCTCCGAATCGCGTTTTTTCAATCTCTCCCTCAAAATTTCTACGGATGGAGGCATGATGAAGACAAACACACTTTCTGGATATTTTGCCTTTACATTGCCGGCCCCTTTGATGTCTATATCCAGTATGACATCATAACCCTTTTGGATCAGGCCTTCTACGGCCTTTTTCGATGTGCCGTAAAAATTGCCGTATATCTCTTCCCACTCTACAAATTCATTTTTCTCTATACTGTCTCTGAAATCTTTTACGGATATAAAGTGGTAATCTTCCCCGTCTTTCTCACCTTTTCGTGGAGAACGTGTGGTGCACGATACGGAAAAACGCAGATCGGGAAATTCATTCAGGAGCCCTTTGCATATAGTGGTTTTACCAGCGCCTGAAGGGGCGGAGATGACAATAAGAAGTCCCTGTGTGTTAGTATGTTCCATGATGTCCAAACCCCGATGAGTAATCGTTCACGGTTATCTTATTGGATGCTCTCGTAAAAAGTCAGAAAATACCATCTTTCGTCATTCCGGCCTGCCTGTGCGTCGCACGTAGACAGGCAGAAGCCAGAGCCCAGTCTTTTTAAGTAGTTATGGACTATCTGGACTCCGGTTTTCACCGGAGTGACGGCTTTTCCTGAGTGTATCATGATTGTTGCTTTATCTTATCTTTTCTCTAATTTTACACCCGAAACCCGAAACCGTACTTTATTCAATATTCTGTACCTGTTCTCTCAGCTTGGCAAGTTCCGTCTTTATCTCTATTACGTTGCCGGATATTGCAAGATCGTTGCTCTTGGATCCTATTGTATTTATTTCCCTGTGCATCTCCTGAAACAGAAAATCCATTTTTCTACCTATGGCGATATCGCTGTTCAGCATCTCACCAAACTGCTTCATGTGACTTTTAAGGCGTACAATCTCTTCAGTGATGTCGCTCTTTTCAGCCATTATCGCGACTTCCTGGATCAACCTTGACTCATCACACTCCACGCCGTCCACCAGTTCCCGGATCCTTCCCGAAAGTCTTTCCTGGTACTGTCTGATCACCTGAGGGACCCTTGATTCCAGCTCTCTTGTGTAATCGCTGATGATATCAATACGCGCGACTAAATCCTCGCAGAGAAGTCTGCCTTCAGCCTCCTTCATGTGTATCAGGGAATCGATGGAATCATCCAGTGCCTTGAGGATTGTACCCCATGCCTCTTCAGGGTCAATTTCTGCCTCCGACATATAGATGCCACCCTTCAGCCTGACGAGGGTGTCCAGCGTTATCTCGCCGGTAAGATTGAACGATTCCTTCAAACTGGTCAGCAGGGCATAATAGTTGCTAATGAGGGGGAAGTTTGCCTCCAGTTTATCTCCGCCATTTGCACCCGGATCTGAATCTATCCTGATGTTTATCTCAACTCTTCCCCTTGAAATCCGCTCTCCCACCCTCTTTTTGATATTTACCTCAAGAGGGGCGAGGAAGATGGGCAACCGTATACTGCTTTCCAGGTTTTTATGATTGAGGGATTTGATTTCGATGATCAGCTTTTTCCCCGCAAAAACAGCTTCCGCGCTTCCATAACCTGTCATACTTCTTATCATAGATTTGTTCTCCTTGTTCAAAGTTTATGGTTCACAGGTGGTTGTTTTTCAACCTTTGAACCTGAATAGTGTACCGCTCTCTTATATTATTGAACATGCCTATCGTATTACCGTCTGAATAATCAGGGTATGTCCACTCAAGAGTCCGGAAGGTATGTTTTTTAAATATGAGTGTCAGATCAGCATATATGCCATCTCTGATGTAGGGACGGTGGGTATAGGCCTTTCCCGTGGCAAGAATCAGATGGGCCTGTGATATATATCCCGGGTCTATATTGACAAGTCGGTTGCCATCTCTCATAAATTTTTCTTCCACTTTATTTGTGAACAGCTTTATGTCGGGAAGCATATCCGGCGACACAAGGGTTTCAAAAGAGACAAAACGCCTGATAAGGGGATGCCCTGATTCTTTTGCATAATAATCGGTGTATTCAAAAGGCACAAGCGCGCTTATATAATCGATCCCTCCAAATTCTTCCGACAGGATAGTTATGGTTTCGTTCAGTATGTCCCTGCTTCCGGAAAATGTGCTGGATATAATTTTGACCGGTTCAGGGAAGGCTGGTCTGCTCATAGCGCTTTCTTCAATTCATCCTGATAGACCGGCGCTGTACCCACCTTTCCGACCGCGATGCCGGCCGCGTGGTTGGCTAGAACGGAGGCCTCTTTCAATGTTGCCCCAGCCGCAACACAGAGGGCAAAAACCCCTATTACCGTGTCGCCGGCACCTGTTACATCGAAGACTTCTCTGGCGACAGTGGGGATATGCGTGACCCCGCCGTCATTTTCAAAGAGGCTCATTCCCTCTTCGCCCCTCGTTACCAGGAGGGCGCCGAAATCGAATTTTCTGATAAGTTCCCTGCCGCCCTTTGTAATATCATCACTGTTCTCAAGTTCCATGCCGATCGCGCGTTCCATCTCCTGGTGGTTGGGCGTTATCAGGTCACACCCGCGGTAAAGTGAAAAATCGCTCTGTTTGGGATCGATGCACAGGATTATCCCGCTCCGGGAGGTTATTTCCCTTATCCTCTCGATGAGTTCTTTTGAAAAAACCCCCTTGTTGTAATCCGAGATAATAACTGTACCCAGATCATCCTTCATCGATTTTATGTATTCTATTATTCTCTGGAGACTGTTCCGGGAAACCGGGCTCTTGTCTTCTCTATCAAATCTCACCACCTGCTGGTGGTGCGCGACGACCCTCGTTTTTACTATGGTGGGGCGTCCATGCTCTACGATGACACCGGCTGTATCTATGCCCATCTCGGTCAGCTTACCTGTCAGCCATCTGCCCATGTTGTCCGATCCGACGATGCCGGAAATAGCGACTTTTCCTCCCATAGAGAACACGTTGTTTAACACGTTGGCGCAACCACCCAGGAGGAGACTCTCAGATGTGACCCGTACCACGGGTACAGGAGCCTCCGGTGAAATACGCGATACCTTTCCCCAGATAAACTGGTCAACCATAATGTCTCCAACTACCAGCACCTTCGAACTGTGAAAACGGCTGATAATATCGAGAGCCCTCTTCTTGTCTATAATGTTCCCCATTATACAACGCCTTTCAATGCCACAGACGGCAAAATAATCATTCCATTCTCAGATAGGCCAGCATGATCTTTCCCCGAAATAATAGACACCCGGTTAAGCTGCCATAAACAACCTGCCAAAGTCAACAGGAGAAACATATCCCAAATATGAATGCATCCTGACACGATTGTAGAATATCTCGACGTATTCGAAGATACCCTGGCGAGCTTCTGATCAAGTCCTGTATTTTTCAAAGTACACGAGTTCTGTCTTTAATGTATGGAAGAAGCTTTCCGTCACAGCATTATACCCCAAGGGCAGGCTTCGCGCTCGTAACATTTCCCCTTACCGTTCATGCCCTGGATGAAGTTATACTTTTTCGGAAACCTTTTAAATTTATGACTTGCGTACTGGCTTCCCAGGTCTGAATGAAATATCAACCCAGCCCTCGGCCTTTTTCGCTTTACAGCCATTGTGAGGACTTCTGTTACGATATTCTTTGTTATCCTTTTTTCATGTACCAGCCTCCAATCTCACGATTGAAAAGATCTAATACCACAGCAAGGTACATCTAACCTTTATTTGTCCAAATATACATTATATCCCATGTCCACGTTTTATTTGGAGCATCAGCGGTAAACCCCTGCTTGAGAAGATTCGGAGCTATCGGTAGTGTGTGCTTTGAACCAGTGGTAATCTCAAATCTGCGCCTTGTCTTTGCCATTATCCCGTTCCCACGCATAAGACGGGCAACACGATTTTTGCCGCATCTGATGCCACTTGCACGCAACTTGGAGGTAATTCTGGGACTGCCATAGATCCTGCGGCTCTTTCCACGAACCAGCTTGATCTCAAAAACGAGTTTCTCGTTTTCCTTGTCAAAACTTCTTCGCTCTCTCTTGTTTTCCACTGCACACCTCCAAATTCCTCTTTCTTTATCTCTTACTTTTCGGTGTGTCCATCACTTTGGGGGAACTTCAACTTTCACCTTGCAGGAACAGGGCAAAAAAATATTGTTTTTGCTTAGATCGCTTCTCTGTCGAGAGTTCTGTATTGGATAGCCTCTGATATGTGGGACTGGCGGATATTTTTTTCATCCTCAAGGTCAGCGATGGTTCTGGCAACCTTCAGTATCTTGGTATAGGCCCTTGCGCTCAGACCGAGCCTGTCAACCGCCATTTCAATCAGTCTCTTTGACTCTCCGTCAAGGACGCAGTGCTCTTTTATCTGCCGGTTGGACATTCTCGCGTTGCACAATATGCCGCTTTTGAATCTGTCCTTCTGAATATCCCTCGCCCTGTTCACGCGTTTCTTTATGGTTTCGGATATTTCTCCCCCGGATTCCTTCGATAAATCCTTATATCTTATAGAAGGCACCTCTATGTGGATATCTATCCTGTCGAGCAGGGGGCCGGATATCCTGGCTCGGTACTGTCTTATCTGGTGGGGAGTGCATGTGCATTGTCTCCTGCTGTCGGTAAAATAACCGCACGGGCATGGGTTCATGGCGGCCACAAGCATGAATCTGGCAGGGTAGGTTGCCGAGGCTGAGGCCCTCGAGACGGTTATATGGCCGCTTTCCAGGGGCTGTCTTAATACCTCCAGCACATTTCTTTTGAATTCTGGCAATTCATCCAGAAAGAGGACGCCGTTATTGGCGAGGCTTATCTCTCCCGGCCTCGGTATCCTTCCCCCTCCCACAAGGCCCGCATCGGATATGGAGTGGTGTGGCGCGCGAAATGGTCTCACGGCCAGAAGAGATTCTTTTTTGCCGAGTAGGCCAGCTACGGAATGAATCTTTGTTGTTTCGATGGCCTCTTCAAGCGAAAGATCAGGCAGAATCGTAAGGAGGCGCTGGGCCAGCATGGTCTTGCCTGAGCCGGGCGGACCGATCATGATGATGTTGTGTCCGCCGCTGGCCGCCACCTCCATTGCCCTCTTCGCCTGATTCTGGCCATTGACCTCGCTGAAATCGAATGGATAATGGAGACTCCGGGAAAACAGATCAGATATGTCCGTCTTCACGGGGGGAAGCTCTTTTGTTCCGTTAAGAAATTCAACCACATCGTACAGGTAGTCAGCGGCTATCACGTCTATCTCTCCAACCATTGCGGCTTCCCCGGCATTTTCTCTTGGAAGCACGATACCCTTCAACCCCATCTTCGCCGCCTGGATTCCGGCTGGCAGGGCGCCGTGTATGCCCTTAATCCTTCCGTCCAGCGACAATTCCCCTGTGAACATGTATTCGGAGAGCCGTTCCTTTTCAATTACCCCCTGTGCCGACAGGATTCCCACGGCTATCGGAAGGTCAAAACCGGTCCCCTCTTTTTTGATGTCCGCAGGAGCGAGATTTATGGTCACCCTGTTTTTAGGGAACCTGTAGCCGGAGTTTTTTATGGCGGATTTTATCCTGTCCTTGCTCTCCCTCACGGACGCGTCGGGAAGGCCGACTGTGGAGAACTGAGGGAGGCCCCTGGAGACGTCCACTTCCACATCAACCGGGTAGGAATCTATGCCGATTATGGCGCTGCTGGTTATCTTGACGATCAATTCAGACGCCTCTCAGGAATTTTCTCCAGACCTTCCATCACTTCCGGGGACGGGTTGCCCTTGCCCTCAGTCCAGAGTGAGCTTAAAGGGAAAATCACTTACAACTTCTCATGCTATTGGATGCAGGGGATTATGGCAAGGATTTTTATTGAGAAATAGCGCCTTGACTTTTACCAGGCAAGTTGGCATAATCGGGACGGGATAGCACACTGCTGGGAAAATAAGTTTAAATCTGGGTGTAAAATTGGAAAGATTTGGCGAGCTTGAACAAAAAATAAGGGAAATTGTAGAAGAGTATTCTGTATTGAAGGAACGGAGTCTGGATCTGGGAAAGTTGCTGGAAGGAAAAAGCGTGGAACTGGAAGATGCGAACAACAGGATAAGGGCTTTCAACAATGAAAAGGATGCCGTACGTACCAAGGTGGATATGCTCCTTGATATGCTGCGTGATGTAGAAGTATCATAAGCAAAGCACGGGGAAATCGCATTTGAAACAGCGTTTTGATATAAGGGTAATGGGACGGGAATTTTCAGTCCTGAGTGATAAAGGGGATGAATATGTAGACAGGATTGTCCAGTATATAAATGAGAGGGCTAAGGAAATAGGGGATGCTTCAGAGAGTGTAACAACTTCAGATATTGCTGTATTGGTTGCTTTGAATATTGCCGAGGAATTGTTTAGAGTAAAAGAAGAAAAAGAGGATCTGCATGGCAGATTTGAAAACGGAGTTGAAGAATTAATCAGTTATATAGATAAAAAAAGCAAGTCAATCCCCTGCGATGTGCGTGATGGCCTTTAGTTTTTTGAACCAACACCTTATAATTGGGTGCCCTTCTTTGTTAGTGGTGTGCATGTCTGCCGATTCCCGCAAGGGAAAAGGTGGGAAGCCTGAAGCAGCAACAGGGCGCTAATTCTTTTGTAAGGTTCAAAAAAATGGTTGTTACGGCATAGGCGGGGGAGAAATATAGCAGAAGCAGTTTTATTTCTCTCGAGGCCGTGGGCGATATATATTGAGCCCCTCCTTCATACGATTGCGCTTCAGGCGCAATATGCCGCTTTCCTGTCCCCTCCCGTTTCTACAATCTTAAGTTCCCAGTTCTTGCGGGATTAATTACGGGGGGAGGTAAGAGAATTTGTCAAACATCAGTTTTATAATACTTATAGTGTTGGGGTCTGTCGCGGCGGGAATGGTGCTGGGGTATCTTGCCAGAAAGAATATTTCCAGCAGGATGCTGGAGTCGTCTGAGAACCTGTCGCTCAGGATTACAAGCGAGGCAAAGAAAGAAGCTGAAAATATAAAAAAGGAAGCTGCTCTTCAGGCAAAGGATAATCTTCTCAGGTCCAAAAGTGAATTCGAAAAAGAAACAAGAGACAGAAGGGCGGAGCTTGAGAAGATAGAAGGCAGGCTTCGCCAGAAGGAAGAAAATCTGGACAAAAAGACGGACCTTTTCGCCCAGAGAGAGGCCGGTATAGAGAAAAAAGAGAACTCAGTCCTCAGTAAAGAGGCGCTCTTGGATGAAAAGCATAACAAGCTGGACAAGGTTATTGAAGAGCAAATAGAAAGGCTGGAAAGAATCGCAGGGATTTCATCAAAAGAAGCAAGGGAATATCTTGTCCAGTTGATGACGGATGACGCCCGGCACGAGGCGAGCGGTGTAATAAGAAGGATAGAGGAAGAGACAAAACGGGATTCCGAGAAAAGGTCCAGTGAGATATTGGCCTACGCAGTCCAGAGGTATGCATCCGATTTTGTGGTCGAGAAGACCGTATCAGTTGTAAATCTTCCCTCGGATGAAATGAAGGGGAGAATAATCGGTAGAGAAGGAAGAAACATAAGGGCCATAGAGGCCGCTACCGGTACAGACCTGATTATAGACGACACGCCCGAAGCCGTGGTTATCTCGAGCTTCGATCCCATACGGCGGGAAGTGGCAAAGAGGTCACTGGAGAACCTGATAAATGACGGGAGGATTCATCCGGGGAGGATAGAGGAGATAGTCAAGAAGGTAAGTTCCGAGGTTGACAAGGTAATTCGTGAAACCGGCGAACGGGTGTCATTCGATGCAGGTGTTCATGATGTCCATCCTGAGCTGCTGATTCTCCTCGGAAGGTTGAGATTCCGGACAAGCTTTTCCCAGAATGTTCTGGAACATTCCATAGAGGTCTCGCATCTTGCGGGCATGATGGCCGCCGAGCTCAAGGTGAATGTAAAAGACGCCAAAAGGGCGGGGTTGCTGCATGATATAGGGAAGGCCGTTGATCATGAAGTTGAGGGGTCTCATGCCTCTATCGGAGCGGAATACGCCAGAAAATTCGGGGAATCCGAGAGGATTATTCAGGCTATAGAACAGCATCATGATGACGGGCGCAATAACAGCGTCCTAGGCGTTCTTATACAGACGGCGGATACGCTTTCCGCCGCAAGGCCCGGCGCACGCAGGGAGATGCTAGAGACTTACGTAAAGCGATTGACCGAACTGGAGAAGATAGCGACCTCTTTCAACGGCGTTGATAAGTGTTACGCTATCCAGGCCGGAAGAGAGATACGTATACTTGTGGAAAATGAAAAAGTGTCCGACAATGATGCAGTGATGCTCTGTAGAGATATTGCGAAAAAGGTCGAATCGGAACTTACCTATCCGGGACAGATAAAGGTCACCGTCATAAGGGAGACGCGTGTGTCCGAGTTTGCAAAATAGAGGAGAGTTCTGAAAAGTGAAGGTACTCTTTATAGGAGATATAGTGGGAAAGCCGGGGAGAAAAGTGATAAGCGCTCTCCTTCCCGGTATAGTGGGGCGACACGGTGTGGACATTGTCATCGCGAATTGTGAGAATGCGGCCGGCGGGTTTGGTGTAACCAGGAAGATAGTGGATGAACTCTACCACAACGAAATAGACATCCTGACTTCCGGAAATCATATATGGGACAAGAAAGAGGCCAGTAATTTTATTGACGACTACGAGACCCTTTTAAGACCGGCCAATTATCCGGAAGGAACTGTAGGCAAAGGAAGCGTGGTAATAGACACCAGACTGGGGATATCTCTGGGCGTGTTGAATCTTGAAGGAAGAATCTTTATGAAACCCCTTGATTCTCCCTTTCGTGTTGCCGAGAGAGAAATAGAAAGACTGAAGCATAAAACGGACATAATAATTGTCGACATGCACGCCGAGGCGACATCCGAAAAGGAGGCACTGGGCTGGTTTCTGGATGGGAAGGTAAGCGCTGTCCTAGGCACACATACACACGTGCAAACGGCGGATGAGAGGGTGCTGCCCGGTGGAACGGCATATATAACGGATGTCGGTATGACGGGCCCCTTTGATTCTGTTTTGGGTATAAAAAAAGAGGTGGCACTTGAAAGATTTCTGACCCTCCTGCCTAACAGGTTCGATGTCGCAAAGGGGGATATCCGGATCCAGGGAGTTCTGATAGACATTGACAACAATACAGGCAGAGCATGTTCCATTGAGAGACTGAGCATTGGCATGGAAGGTTGATAATTATGGGCGGGAAAAGCACGTATGACATACTTTATGAGAGAGGTTTTATAGAGCAGGTAACGGATGAGGAATCGATAAGGGATCTTCTGGAAAGAGAGAAGATCATCTGTTATATCGGTTTTGATCCTACCGCGGCGAGTCTTCACATAGGGAGTCTTGTCCCGATAATGTCGCTCATGCATATGCAGAGCTGCGGTCACAAACCCATCGCCCTCGTCGGCGGAGGTACCGCTCTTATTGGTGATCCGAGCGGCAAGACCGAGATGCGCCGCATATTGACGCGTGATGAAATAGACAAGAACGCGGAGGCCATAAAGAGACAGCTTTCACAGTATCTGGATTTTGGAGAGGGCAGGGCGCTTATGTTGAACAACGCGGACTGGCTGGCTAAGCTCAATTATCTGGAATTCCTGAGAGATGTAGGATGCTGCTTCAGCGTTAACAGGATGCTTACCGCAGAGAGTTGCAAGATGCGCCTGGAAAAGGGGCTCAACTTTATCGAATTTAATTATATGCTTCTGCAATCCTACGATTTTTATTATCTCTGCAAAAATTATGGGTGCATTCTCCAGATGGGAGGTAATGACCAGTGGGGCAATATTGTGGCGGGAATAGACCTTACAAGGAGGCTGGAAGAGAAGAAGACCTATGGAGTAACCTTTCCCCTTCTGACCACATCCCAGGGACACAAGATGGGCAAAACCGAGAAGGGTACTGTATGGCTGGATGCCGGACTTACCACGCCCTATGATTATTTCCAATACTGGATAAACACGGAAGATTCCGATGTGAAAAGATTTCTTGCCCTGTTTACCCTCCTGCCCATGGAAGAGGTGGAGGAGGTAAAAAAACTTACGGATTCCGGGCTGAATGTGGCAAAGGCGGTTCTGGCTTTTGAGGCGACAAGGATTACACATGGACGGGACGCGGCGGTTGCCGCCTGGGGGGCGGCAGTGGACACTTTCGGTCTGAAACCCGTGAGTCCCGACCTGTTCCCGTCAAGCTCCATCCCCAGGACTGGTATATCTCGAGACATCTCTGCCATGCCCGCAGTCGCAAAAACAAGGGAAGAAATTGCAGCAGGCATTCCCGCCTTTGAACTTTTTTATTATGTTGATTTGTGTGCGACCAAAAGTGAAGCGAGGAGGGTAATCTCACAGGGCGGCGGTTATGTAAACGGAGAACAGATTCAGGCATTTGATGAGAAAATAAGTATCAATCATCTTAATGGAAATGGAGAGATATGCCTGAGAAAAGGGAAAAAACGGCATATCGTGATTAAGGTATCATAAACGGCGCAGGCCTTTTAGACTGTAGGCATTTAGGTTAAAGCTAACAGCCTACAGCCTATTATCCTACAGCCTGTTCTTCTCGCCCATTCCTCTTACCAGTGATCTGTCTATAAGCGCCTTGTTGTATGCCGAGAATATATCCCTTCGTGAGAGTATGCCCACTATTTTTCGCGGGTTATTTTCGTCAACCACCGGAAGCTGTTCTATATTCTTCAGTCCTATCTTTTTCAGTGCCTCATCCAGACTTTCATTTCCTGTTATGGTTATTACATTGGGTATGGAAATATCCTTCACCACGACGAGGTCTCCCAGACCTTCCTCGAAAACCACCTCCTTGAAATCCTGAAAGGTCACTATCCCGCTTAGCAGACCACCATTGTCAACCACGGGAAAGCTTGAGTGCTTGCTTGAAAAGGTGTGCTTGAGCAGTTTATTGAGGTGCATATTTTCAGACACCGTTGCAACCTCTCTTGTCATGGCGTTCTTAACGAGAAGAGACTTCATGATATTGACTTCTTTCCCCGCCCTGATATCTGTCCCCCTCCTTATCAGTTTTAAAGTATAGATGGATTCTCGTTTAATTTGTGATGCTATAACAGAGCTCAAAATGCAGGAAAGCATGAGGGGAAGTATAATCTTGTAATCACCTGTCATCTCAAACAGTATGAGTATCGCTGTAATCGGGCCGTGAGTGGCGCCGGCTACAAGCGCTCCCATGCCGACCAGACTATAGGCCCCGTATGTGGCTGTGATTTCGGGAAACAAGTGGTGAACCATATACCCGAAGGCTCCGCCCAGCATGGCTCCTATAAAGAGTGACGGGGCAAAAATGCCCCCGGATCCGCCGGAACCTATGGTAAAAGAGGTCGCGAGTATCTTGGCAAATATGAGGGCAACCAGCATATACCAGGAAAGGTTCTCCAGCAGGGCGAGGTCGATTGCGTCGTACCCGACGCCGTAAACATGTGGAAAGTATAATCCGATTATTCCTATGAGCAGGCCGCCCAGCGCCGCCTTTGTATAATCAGGGATTTTTATGGAATCAAACAGGTCTTCGATCTTGTAGAGCGTTGAAGTAAAAATTACACCAACCACACCGGCAAGGATACCCAGTATTACATAGAAAGGCATTTCCAGCGTGCTTACCAGCGTGTAATGCGGAACAATGAAGGCAGGGTAATCTCCCAGATATGCCCTGGAGATAACGGTTGCCATGACGGAAGAGACCACAATGGGGCTGAATGTGGCGATGCCGAATTCACCCAGGATAATTTCCATGGCGAACATAACACCGGCCAGGGGGGCGTTGAATGTTGCCGCTATTCCCGCGGCTGCGCCGCATCCCACCAGCGTTCTCATCCTGTCGGCGGAAACCTTCATAATCTGCCCGAAGGATGATCCTATGGCGGAGCCTATCTGTACAATAGGTCCCTCTCTGCCCGCCGAACCGCCTGTCCCGATACATATGGCAGAGGCGAGTGATTTCATCAGCACAACACGTTTTCTTATAATTCCTCCCTTAAGAGCGACCGCCTCCATTACTTCAGGGACACCGTGTCCTTTTGCCTCCCTTGCAAAGAAATAGATGATAAGGCCGACCACCGCACCCCCTATAATGGGGGGAATAATCCTTGCGTACCAAGGCAGAACCATCAATTTAGACAGAAGATTTCCCTCGCCATTCCCGAAAGAAGCTTTTTGAAAGAACCATATCATCCACCTGAACAGAACAGCCCCATATCCTCCAAGTATTCCGACGATAATCGCCATGAGTATCATTACGGCATGTTCATTTGCGCTCAGGTGAGATAAAGATATCTTTTTGAAAAATTTTTGCATAGGTTTTCGATGTCGCGGTCCCGGATTGATATCTGATTCTGCGTTCTGTTGAAGACCCTTAAATAACAGAGCTTTCGCCCTTAATAGCTCCTAATACAGCTTTTTTGCAAGTAGAATCTGTAAATCATGGCGTTTCGGATATTCCCGATTGATCTGTTTTGCGATTTACTTCCGTGTTGTGTTATGATGCCGCCAGATTTTAAGCCATGCAGGGAAGTTGCTATGAAAGTTATATCAGCAGAATTCATAAAGAGCGCTGTCGATCCCTTTTACTATCCGGATGATTCGTTACCGGAGGTGGCGTTTGCCGGCAGGTCGAATGTGGGGAAGTCTTCCCTTATTAATACCCTCGTGAACAGGAAGAAGCTTGCGAAAACAAGCAATACACCTGGACGCACCCAGCTTGTAAATTTCTTTGTGATAAATAAAAACCTTTCTTTTGTCGACCTTCCCGGTTACGGGTACGCGAAGGTGCCCGTCTCCGTAAAAAAGGGGTGGCAGGCGATGGTGGAGAGGTACCTTGAGGGGCGGCAAAGCCTGCGCCTTGTGGTCATGATACTTGATATAAGGAGAAAACCCTCGGAAAATGATGGTCAGCTTATCCAGTGGCTTCGCGACAATAATATTAAAATAGTATTCGTGCTGACAAAGACAGACAAGTTTTCCAGAGGCCAGGTCAATATATCCAGGCAAAAAATAGGAGAGCATCTGGGAATCCCCTATGACGAGCTTATCCCCTTTTCCGCCAGGACACGCTCCGGCAAAGACGAGCTATGGGGGGTGATAGAGGATGCCTGTTCTCCCGACCCCTCCCCTTCTATGCGGTATTAAAGACCTTTCAAATAAATCCCGCGAAATTTGCATTTATGCCTTGACATGGAATGTAAATCTTGGTACCCAACCCGCGGTTGATTATTAAGTGACCGACGGTCATAAACTTACAATTCACAGAGCCTGCCACGCCAGGTTCTTACATCAAATCCGAGGTGCAAAAAGCGGTGGTAAAAGATAGCGAAAAGATCGGCGCTGTTATGGTTGTCGGGTCGGGGATAGCTGGAATCCAGTCTTCTCTGGATCTCGCAAATTCCGGAATGAAGGTATACCTTGTCGAAAATGACATCAGCATCGGCGGTGTCATGGCTCAACTGGACAAGACCTTTCCGACCAATGACTGTTCTGCATGCATACTTTCCCCCAAGCTTGTCGAGGTGGGGAGACATCCGAACGTAGAAATCCTGACGAAGAGAACCGTGGAGGCGGTTGACGGCGAGCCGGGGCATTTCAAGGTAAAACTTGCAAGGGCACCGAGATTTGTCGACGTCGACAAGTGTACCGGGTGCGGTGACTGCGCCGCGGTCTGTCCAGTTACGGTATCGAACATCTTCAACGAGGGCCTGGATGACAGAAAGGCCATCTACCGGAAGTTCCCCCAGGCCATACCCAGCGCGTTTGCGGTCGACAAGACAGGGACGGCCCCCTGCAAGGCGGCCTGCCCCACCCATATCAGCGTTCAGGGCTACGTGGCGCTCATCGCCGAAGGAAAGTACAGGGAGGCCCTGAAGCTTATCAAACAGGAGAATCCGTTCCCGGTCGTGTGCGGCAGGGTTTGTAACCACCCCTGCGAAGCGGCCTGCAAGAGGGGCGAGGTAGATCAGCCCGTATCCATCATGTATCTGAAGAGATTTGTGGCCGACCTCGACCTGAACGATGAGACAAAATATGTGCCTGAGATAAAAGAAAAGAAAGATAAAAAAGTTGCGATAATAGGCGCCGGGCCTGCCGGCCTGACGGCCGCGTATTACCTGGCGATTGAGGGTTACCAAGTCACGGTATTCGAGGCGCTCCCCGTTGCCGGCGGCATGCTTACCGTTGGTATCCCGGAATATCGTCTCCCTAAAGATGTCCTGAATGCCGAGATCAAGACCATTGAAGAGCTTGGCGTCGAGATAAAATACAATACAAAAGTGGGCCGGGATATCACCATGGACACCCTCCGGAAGGACTTTGACGCCACGTTCATCGGTGTGGGATCTCATATCAGCAGCAAGCTGGGTGTCCCCGGCGAGGATGAGCTGGAAGGCGTTGTCCACGGCATAGATTTTCTGAGAAGGGTCGCCCTGGGAGAAAAGGTGTTTCTGGGGGATCGCGTCGCGGTGGTCGGCGGCGGTAATGTCGCGATGGATGCCGTCAGAACGGCGCTCAGGACCGGGTCCAAGGAGGCCTTCGTCCTTTACAGAAGGACACGCGCCGAGATGCCCGCAGCCGATGAAGAGATCGATGAGGCCCTGCAGGAGGGAATCAATATGGAGTTCCTTACCGCCCCGGTGAAGGTGCTGGGAAGCGGCGGGAAGGTGACCGGTATTGAGTGCATAAGAATGGAGCTGGGCGAGGAGGATGAAAGCGGCAGGAGACGCCCCGTGCCGATCAAGGGCTCTGAGTTTACCATCGAGGCCGATGCGATAATCCCCGCGATAGGGCAGACCAGTGATCTTTCATTTGTCACCGAGGAGAGCGGCATCGCCGTCAATAAGTGGAATACCTTCGATGTGGATACGGTGACCTTTGCCACGAATGTGGAAGGGGTCTTCGCCGGCGGTGACAATGTGACCGGACCGGCGACTGTGATTGAGGCTGTCAATGCAGGCAAGGAGGCAGCCAAATCCATAGACCGCTATCTGCGTGGTGAGGATGTCAAACTGGGACGCGAAAGAGACTGGACATATAATATTGCCGATAAGGCGGATACCGGCTCTGTGAAAAAGGAAAATCGCCCGCCGATGCCGGAGATCGAACCCGGGATAAGAAGGACAAATTTTGAAGAGGTTTTAAAGGGGTACAGCGAAGAAGATGCCCTCCGGGAGGCAAAACGATGTCTGAGCTGCGGTATCTGCTCCGAGTGCTACCAGTGTGTCGAGGTCTGCGTGGCCGGTGCGATCGACCATGAGATGATCGCACAGGAAGAGACCATCGATGTGGGTGCAATTATCGCCGCGCCGGGGACCGAACTCTTCAATGCCTCTCTGAGAGGAGAATACGGGTTCGGCATCTATGATAATGTCGTTACCAGTATCCAGTTTGAGCGGATACTTTCCGCTTCGGGTCCCTATTTCGGACATGTGCAGCGTATCTCCGACGGGATGGAACCGAAGAAAGTAGCCTTCCTGCAGTGTGTGGGTTCACGGGATGTGAACTGCGGCAACAGCTGGTGTTCGTCGGTGTGCTGCATGTACGCGACCAAGGAGGCCATCATCGGCAAGGAACACGCCAAGGGGATGGAACCGACCATTTTCTATATCGATATTCGCGCCTACGGCAAGGATTTCGACCGGTTCGTCAACAGGGCGAAGGACGAATACGGTATCCGGTATATCCGGTCCATGCCGTCGTCCATAAAGGAACTCCAGCAGACCAAGAACCTGCTCCTTACCTATGTCCGGGAAGACGGAACTCTGGTCGAGGAGGAGTTCGACATGGTCGTTCTCTCCGTGGGGCTGGAACCGCCCAAAGAGGCAAAAGAACTGGCCCGGAGCCTGGGCATCGAACTGGAGGAACATGGTTTCTGCAGTACCTCCCTGGAAAATCCCGTGCAGACCTCGCGGGACGGCGTTTTTGTGTGCGGCGTATTCGGGGGTCCCAAGGATATTCCGGAGACGGTTATGGAGGCGTCAGGTGCCGCGGCATGCGCGGGAGGTCTTCTGGCCTCGCAGCGCGGATCGCTGACCATTGCGGAACAACTTCCCGAAGAGATGGATATGAGGGGCACCGGCCCCCGTATAGGCGCCTTTATCTGCCATTGCGGTATCAATATCGGGGGCGTGGTGAATGTCCCCGAGGTGGTCGAGTATGTCAAGACGCTGCCGAACGTGGTGTACGCCGAGGACAACCTGTTTACCTGTTCTCAGGACACGGCGGTGCAGATGGGCGAGGTCATCAAGGAACACAACCTCACACGGGTCGTCGTAGCATCCTGTTCCCCCCGGACACATGAAGGACTTTTCCAGGAAAACTGTGAAAAGGCCGGTCTCAACAGGTACCTCTTTGAGATGGCCAATATCAGGGATCAGGATTCGTGGGTCCACATGAATGAGCCCGAGGCGGCGACCGAGAAGGCGAAGGATCTGGTGCGCATGGCCATAGCCAAGGCCCAGTATCTCAAACCTCTGAAACCGGGGCAACTGAGTGTCAACAAGGCGGCGCTGGTTATCGGAGGCGGACTTGCCGGCATAACCGCTGCCCTGTCGCTCGCCGATCAGGGATTTGAATCCCACATAGTTGAGAAGGAAGCTGAACTGGGAGGAAATTATAAAAAGCTCTATCGGACCCTCGAAGGGCTCGATACGATTAAGCACCTGTCCGGTCTGCTGGAGAGAGTCGAAAAGAACGACCTCGTGCACGTGCATACCGGGGCCGGGATAGAGGCCATAGAAGGCTTCATCGGCAACTACAAGACGACGATACAGGCCGGAGGGAAGCAGGAGCAGTTCGAACACGGCGTCGTTATCGTCGCGACAGGGGCCTATGAAAACGAGACGACGGAATATATGTACGGCAGCAATGACGGGGTTGTCACGCAGCGTGAACTGGAGGCCCTTATACATGAAAAAGACGCGAAGGTGACCGGCGCGGACAGCGTGGTCATGATCCAGTGCGTCGGTTCACGGTGTGACGAGAGGCCCTACTGCAGCAGATATTGCTGCAGCGAGGCCATGAAAAATGCCCTCAAATTAAAAGAGGACAATCCGGACAGAGATGTAACTGTAATCTACAGGGATATCAGAACGTATGGCCTCAAGGAGGATTACTACCGGAGGGCGCGCGAGGCCGATGTCAGATTCATTTGTTACGATGAGGACAGGAAGCCGGAGGTAAGCGGCAATGGTTCCAGGGTTCTGGTAAAGGTCTTTGACCCGATACTGAACCAGCCGGTGGAACTGGAAACCGATATCCTCGCCCTGAGTGTCGGCGTGGTTCCGAACCCGGCGAATGAAGACATATCGAAGCTGCTCAAGATCCCCGTCAACCACGACGGGTTCTTCCTCGAGGCGCATGTAAAACTGAGACCGGTGGACTTTGCCACCGACGGCGTCTTCATGTGCGGCATGGCGCATTCGCCGAAGCTGAGCGAGGAGACCGTAACGCAGGCCAACGCCGCCGTTTCGAGGGCGTGCACCATCCTGACCAAGGACTTTATCGAGGCGGAAGGCAAGACTGCCTATGTCAACAGAGATCGGTGCATGGCGTGTGGCCTCTGCGAGGCGAATTGTCCCTTCAGCGCCGTGGAGGTGGATAAGATCGAAGGGTGCGCCGTCGTCAATGCCGTCCTGTGCAAGGGATGTGGAGTGTGTACGGCATCCTGCAGGATGAACGCGATCGACATCAACGGCTTTAACAACGAGGAAATCCTGGCGCAGATAAGCGCTCTGTAAGAGGTGGAATGAGGAACATATGACTGAAAAAGCGAATGAAAACTGGGAGCCGAAGATAATCGCCTTTGTGTGCAACTGGTGTACCTACGCGGGTGCGGACCTGGCCGGCATAAGCAGGCTGCAGTACCCCCCCAGTGTCCGGCTGATAAGGCTGCCCTGCTCGGGGAGGGTGAATCCGTTTTATATTGTAAAGGCCCTGCAGGAGGGTGTGGATGGTGTTCTTGTCTCCGGCTGTCACCCGGGTGAATGTCACTATATCAGCGGGAACATGTCGGCCAGGCGTAAATTCGCCCTGCTGAAGAATTTTCTCTCGTACGTGGGCATCGAACCCGACAGGACGATCTTCACCTGGGTTTCCGCGTCGGAAGGCGAGAAATTCGCCGAGGTTATAAAGGGAGTTACCAAAAAGGTCAAGGCGCTGGGCCCGGCTCAAAAGCTGGTAAAGAGACTGTAAGCTGTCAAATAACAGGAACGAGGAATCGACAACTGTGGAAAATATAGAAAAACAAGTGCAGGAACACGCAAAAAAACTGCTTGCCGAAGGCAAGGCGGATGTCATTATAGGATATGAAAAGGGCACGCTTCCCTCCCAGACGGCACCCTGTTTTATAACGGATCCCGATGACACAGGGCGGCTTGTCTGGAACTGGTTCTGTTCCGTCAACCTGGCAAAGTATGCCCATGACATCATCTTCCGGCACAGGGAGTCTCAGCAGAGGACCAAGCCGGAGGAGAGAACGAAGAAGGTCGTCGGCATCGTGGCCCGGGGATGTACCACCCGGTCTCTGACAATCCACCTTCAGGAAAAACAGTATGACCGTGATCAGATTGTTATTATCGGGGTTCCCTGCACGGGATTTGTTGCCAATAAAAAGATATCCATCGCCGTGGACGGCAAAGAGGTTGTAGAGTGTTCCGTTGATGGAGACAGTCTGTCGGTAAAGACGAAAGACGGCGGAAAGGATATTCCTCTGAGGGATGTGCTTGCCGATAATTGCCTGACCTGTCGATTCAATAATCCCATGATCTCGGATGTGATGATCGGAGAAGCGGCCCCGCCGATGGCGGACGCGGAGAGGGAATATGAAGGCATTGACGAGTTTGAAAATCTTCCCGTGGAGGAGCGCTGGGCCTATTTTACGAAAGAGATGGGCAAGTGCATAAGGTGCTACGCCTGCCGCAACGCGTGTCCTTCCTGTTACTGCAAGACGTGCTTTGTCGAGCAGAGCCAGCCTAAATGGGTGGGCGCCGGTATAGATGAGACGGACACGCAGGTGTTCCAGATCATGAGAATGTTTCACACGGCGGGTCGCTGTGTTGATTGCGGATCATGCCTGGAGGTTTGTCCCATGGGTGTTGATCTGAGAAAGTTTCTCAAGAAGCTGGACAAGGACGATTTTCAGCTGTTTGAGAACAGGGCCGGAGAGTCGATGGACAGTCTCCCTTCCCTGAGTGTGTATTCGGAGGATGATAAGGAAGAATTTATCTTTGAACCATGATGGCGTCGTAAAAACTCTCCATCTACTGCGTTGCAAGGTTTTTTAAAGATCTCGACATACCATATGTATGCCCTCGCCCTTTAAAAAACACTACGCCTTGTATATGAAGCTTTTTACTTTGCCATCGACTTTTGGCTTTTTACGAACGCATCAACCATAACGGAGAAAAAATGAATACCTTTTTGGAAGAAGTCAATGACAGGATGGGCGGAGTCCCGATACAGAGCTGTTTCCATTGCAGAAAGTGTACGGCGGGTTGTCCGATCGCCTTTGCCATGGAGTACAACCCCAACGCCATTATAAAGATGATACAGATGGGGATGAGGGAAAAGGTGCTGGGCAGCTCCACCATATGGTTGTGCGCTTCCTGTGAGACGTGCGTGACAAGGTGTCCCAATGACGTTGATATCGCGCAGATGATGGACACACTCAGGGAAATGACGATAGAATCGGGCGTGGATGCGGGCGAAAAGAATATCGTAAAATTTCACGAGGCATTTCTCTCCAGTATCAAGATGGGTGGGCGGATCAATGAACCCACAATGCTTGTCCATTATAAACTGAAGACGGGGGATCTTTTCTCCGATCTGGGCCTGGGAATGAGTATGTTTATGAAGGGAAAGATAAAACCCATTTCTCCCAGGACAAAGGATATGAAATCGGTACGGAAAATATTCAAATCAACGGACAAGTAGCCCCTGAGCTTCTGTCCGGTGTTGAAGGAGGCTGTAGTTGAAAGTTTCATACTATCCAGGATGTTCGCTTCACGCCACGGGGAAGGAATACGATCAGTCGGTCAAGGCCGTCAGCGATGCCCTGGGGATTGAGCTGAAAGAGGTCGATGACTGGTCCTGCTGTGGCGCGTCTTCGGCCCATATGACCAATTTTAAACTGTCTGTCGCGCTTCCGGCAAGAAATATAATTGCCGCACAGAATGATAAGCTGGACATGATGGTCCCGTGCGCCGCCTGTTTCAATCGTTTCAAGGGCGCCCAGCACCATCTCGAAAGGGATGAATCCCTGAAGGCGGAGATAGAAGAGATAGTCGGCGCTAAGTATGACGCCAGTGTTGCCGTAAGGAATCCGATAGACATTATCTATAATGACATAGGTCTTGAGGAGCTGGGCAAGGCTGTAACCAGAAAGCTCGATGGCCTGAAGCCTGTTTCCTATTACGGGTGCCTTCTTTTGAGGCCGCCCGAGGTATGCCAGTTCGACGATTATGAAAATCCCTATATGATGGACGGCATAATGGGTGCGCTTGGCGCCGATGCCCGCAAGTGGTCATGCAAGACCGACTGCTGCGGTGGAAGCCTGACCCTCGGCAAGACCGAGATAGTGGTTCACCTTGTGGATAAAATGATGATGATGGCCAGAGAGGCCGGCGCGAACTGTATAGTTACGGCCTGTCCTGTCTGTTTCGCCAACCTGGACACAAGGGCCAGTGAAAAGGGAAGGCTTCCGGCATTCTACTTTACCGAGGTCATGGCGCTTGCCCTGGGTCTGAAAGGGACTGAAGGGTGGTTCAAGATGCATAACGTCGACCCGAGACCCCTTCTGACATCGCTGGGGTTGATATAGGGTTTTTACATTTTGATAAAATAAAGAGGCAACTAAGGGAAGATATGGAAAAGAGAGTAATAAAAAAAGACGCCCTGGCCGGTATAATCAAGAATATAGCGGAGAACACGGTGGTTTACGCTCCCGTTCGGGATGAGGATAATATCCTCTTCAAGGCCATGGAGAAGGGAATGGAGCCTCTCCTTGATTTTGACAATACGAAGAATGCCCCGAAGAACTTCTTTTTCCCGCAGACCGAAGTCATGATGAGATACATGAGAA
>CAZSYH010000023.1:0-31007 GCA_964610735.1 uncultured Syntrophaceae bacterium
CGAGGGATTTTAAGTCCCTTGCGTCTACCTATTCCGCCACCCAGGCACACAGTTAAGCGAACTGATTTGTGTTTATATTATCTAAAAAAAACTGTCAAGATTTTAATCGAAATCGTAAAGCCAACACACAGAGTTTTGGGGTATGGTGCTATTACCGATATGTTCATCAAAATCTCAGTTTTTTCTCATCTCCAATAATACTTTGACAGCATCCGATTGTGCTGACCGTTCAAATGCTTCCACGGCTTGTTCAATCGGATATCTATCCGTAATCAATCGTTCGACGGGCATGTCCGGGATATGATTCAAGCATTTGAAGCCTATCCTTAAACTGTCCGCAACGGGACCCTAAGAGAGTCACCTCATTGATCACAATCAGTGCCAGATTGAGCTCCCCCTGCGAAGCGACTGTTGACTTGAGAACAATTGTTCCACGAGGCTGACAAAGGAGCAAGGCTTCATTTATTCCCCTGCCGGAACCTGTAGCATCAACGACTATATCAGCCCCGGTGTCGACATCGGCAGAACTGACCGCCGTTTTGATATGGCGTCCCATTTTCTTTGCACACCACTCGCATTGTCCACAGGCCGCATTGATTTCACCGGCGGAATGGCTATTCGTCATTGTTTTAACCCTTTCTTTCTACATGATTTAACCCAGAATCAGAAAAAAGCAAGTAAAATTACAAAGGGGGCTCATCGGCTTTTTAGACAAATAATTACAGCCCCTTAAACCCCTTTAACGATTATATTTCTTGAAGGTGAGGGTACCGATATGATAAGGGTACTGCCATAAAATATCGAACAGAGAAGGAGCTGCTCTAAAATGAGAGAAGTTGACACCATTATATCAGGGGGAAAGATTCTCTTGTTGGACGAAAAGGGTTCACGGATTGCAAATGGGTACATGGCGATAGATGGGGACGAAATAGTCGCTGTCGGAAAAGCCGAAGATATAAAAGATAATTTCACCGGGCGTAAGATGATCGATGCGAGGGATTCTCTTGTAATGCCCGGCCTTGTGAACTGCCACACCCATGCGGCCATGACCTGCTTCAGGGGAATCGCCGATGATCTTAAGTTGGAGGACTGGCTGAACAACTACATATTTCCCGCAGAAGCAAAAAATTTAGATACCGAGCTCGCTTACTGGGGAAGCCTGCTTGCGTGCGCCGAAATGATCAAATCCGGGACAACCACCTTTTGCGATATGTATATCTTTGAAGATGAGACGGCAAAAGCGGCTCACGATGCAGGAATGAGATGTCTTGTTGGAGAAGTTCTCTATGATTTTCCATCTCCCAGTTACCCAACACCTACGGAGGGGTTAAATTATACGAGAATGCTTATTGAAAAATGGATGGATGATCCCCTCGTAAATATTGTCGTTGAACCCCATTCCCTATATACCTGTTCTCCTGATCTTCTCAAAGACGCCAATGCCCTTGCAGACGAGTATAAAGTCCCGCTGGCAACCCACCTTCTTGAAACCAGGCGCGAACGGGAAGAGCTCTTCCAAAAATTAGGCAAAAATGCAACTTCTTTTCTCAGGGAGATCGGATATCTCAATGACCGTTTTATCGCCTTTCACTGCGTTGCCATTACCGATGAAGACATTGAGTTGTTCGCCGATCACGGCTGCAAAATAGTCAGCCTTCCCGAAAGCAATATGAAACTCGCCTCCGGAGGCGCCCCTGTACCCGATATGCTTAGCCGCGGTGTTGTCGTAGGACTCGGGACTGACGGATGCGCCAGCAATAACAACCTCGACATGTTTCAGGAGATGGATATGGCTGCTAAATTCCACAAGGTCATCAAACTCGATCCGACAGTCATGGATGCGGAAACTGTCGTAAGAATGGCAACTGCTGAGGGAGCAAAAGCCCTCGGAATGGGAAACCTCATGGGCTCCCTTGAGGTTGGCAAGAAGGCGGACATACTCATAATTAACTTAAACAAGCCACATCTCACCCCGATGTATCACGAGTATTCCCATCTTGTTTACACCGTTAACGGGTCCGACGCCGATACCGTTTTGATAAACGGGAAAGTTGTTATGGAAAACAGAGAACTTCTAACCATAAATGAAGAGGAGGCGATGGAAAAAGTAAGAGAGATTGCCGAACGAGTGAAGAAGAGCCTGGGAATAACAAAATGAAAAGAAACGGTGAACTCGACATTCTCATAATCGGCGGAACGCTCCTCACCATGTCGGAAAAGATGGAGGTGATTGAAAATCCCGCAATCGGTGTAAAGGACGGAAAGATACTCTTCATAAAAAAAGGGGAGCACCTTCCGGAATACAGCGCGAAAGAGATACTCGATGCCTCGGGATCCATTGTCATGCCCGGCCTTATAAATACGCACATCCATTCGCCGATGACCTGTTTCAGAGGGCTTGCCGACGATCTCCCCCTTATGGAATGGTTGAACAACTACATGTTTCCTGTGGAATCGAGACATGTAAACAGAGAGATGGTATATGATGGTGCCATGCTGGCAATAGCGGAAATGATACTCTCCGGCACGACAACATTTTCAGACGTCTACTTTTACGAAAGCAGTGTTGCCCGGGCGGCGATCGATTCCGGAATACGTGCTCTATCAACCCAGGGTATCATCGACTTTCCTGCCCCGGATAATCTTGAACCTTCAAGAAAAATAGAGATCGCCGAAAAATTCATCGAAAAATGGACTGGAGTATCTCCCTTAATCGCACCTGCATTAGCCTGTCACACCCCCTTCACCTGTTCGACCGAAACACTCACTGTCATCAAGGGGGTTGCGAGAAAGGCAAATCTGCCGTACATGATCCATCTGGCAGAAACAAGAGATGAGATAAAAATAGTCAAGGAAAGGTACGGTATGACACCGGTACGTTATCTCCACAGTCTCGGCATTCTTGATAACCTCACAATTGCCGTACACTGTGTTTGTATCGACCAGGAAGAAATCGACATCCTTGCCGATTACGGCGTCAAGGTGTCTCACAATCCTGAAAGTAATATGAAGCTCGCATCAGGGGTTGCGCCTATTCCGAAACTCCTTGAAAAAGGGGTTACGGTAGGGCTCGGGACTGACGGATGTGCCAGTAATAACAACCTGGACATGTTTACGGAGATGGACACAGCGGCCAAGATACACAAGGCAGTGACACTCGACCCAACAGTCATGGATGCAAAAACCGTATTAAGAATGGCAACTATTGAGGGAGCAAAGGTACTGGGCCTCGAAGACAAAATCGGCTCAATCGAGGCGGGAAAATGTGCCGATATAATCATACTCGATATGCAAAAACCTCATCTCACACCCCTGTACAATTACTACTCCCAGATCGTCTATTCTGCCTCAGGATCCGATGTATCAACGGCAATTATTGACGGAAAAGTCGTGATGAAGGAAAGACGGCTTTTCACCATGGATATCGACAGCGTCATGAAAAAGGTACGAAAGATAGCGGAGACCATTTCCGGCAATAATTTCTAATGTCGTTTTCCCCTTGACACTTATCCGCCTCTCTTTTATACTCCGCTCGAAGCAGATGCAGCTATTAACGTTTATATGCTTGATATTATTAAATTTATTTTTCAATTAAGGGATTAGACTATGCTTTATACCAGCACGATTACTGGAGTCATCGGAGGACTGGGGTTATTTATTTACGGAATGTACCTTTTGAGCGATTCGCTCAAGAAATTGTCGCTGACGTATCTCAAGACGTTGCTCGAAAAGATGACGTCAACCAAAATTAAATCAATGCTTGCCGGTCTTTTTGTTACTTCCGTTATTCAGAGCTCAAGCGCAACCTCCGTTATTCTCATAGGATTTTTGAATGTAGGAATTATTAGCCTGGTAGCAGCCATAGCTGTTATGATTGGAGCTAACATAGGTACAACGGTCACTGCTCAGCTGATCGCTTTTAAGCTTACTGCAATAGCTCCAATCTTCGTATTTGTCGGGGCCGTAACTTTCTTTTTTGCAAAGAAAAAGAAAAATAAAAATAAAGGGCTGGCTATATTAGGATTCGGTCTTCTATTTTTAGGGCTTGCAATGATGAGCTCGTCCGTCAAGCCCCTGGCAGATAATGAAGCTATAAAGAACGCCTTCCTAAACTTTGCAAGACAACCTCTGTTGGGAATTTTGACAGGATTAATTGCAACAGCTATTTTGCAGAGCAGCAGTACGACCACAGGTATGATTATCGCGTTCGCGTCTGCCGGATTACTTGATCTACCTTCTTCTATCTATTTAATATTCGGGACAAACATCGGTACATGCATCACCGCGATTATTGCCTGTATTGGAGGCACGTTATCAAGTAAACGCCTCGCTTTGGGAAACACCCTTTTCAATACTATCGGAGTGATGATTGCCATCTTATTTGTACCTTTATATCTAACTTATATTCCTGTGACTTCTCACGACGTCGCGAGGCAAGTTGCAAATACCCACACGATTTTTAATATCATTAACACAATCATCTTCTTACCTTTTATACCACTCTTCGTTAAGCTACTCGAAAAAATTATCCCCGGAGAAGATTATGAAAAGAGAGGAGTTACATACCTTGATAAAAATTTATTGACCGCCCCTAATTTAGCAATAGAGGCGGTAGTGAAAGAACTGGGTGTTATGATAAGTATCACGATGGATATGCTGGAGAAGGCAAGACAATGTGTCCTCTCCTATGATCATAAACTGAAGAACGAAATATCAGTCGATGAAGAATCCGTTGATGATATGCAAAAGAGTATCACAGAATATATAGTCGAAATTACAAAAAACGAACTGCTTGAAAAACATTCAAGGTTGATTCCGGCACTACTCCACAGTGTAAATGATGTCGAAAGGGCGGCCGATTACTGTGAAGGCATTGTAAATTTAGCACAGCGCTTCTATGAAAATGATCTTACATTTTCTGAAGACGCCCTGGATGAACTCAACAAACTATTTAAAAAGACAAGTACTCTAATGAGACACACAAAGAGGGCCGTAGAGAATGATGATCACAAATCTGCAAATATAACATTGACGATTAACTCCGAGATACAATCTCTTATAACCGATTTCAGGTTGAATCACATAAAAAGACTTCAGGAGAGCACCTGCGTAAGTGATTCGGGATTGATCTTCTCAGATATACTGAGCCATTCGGAAAGATTAAACGCGCATCTGTGCAACATTACAAAGGGTATTTTGCATATAGGGAAAAGATAGAAACGTACTCAGAACATTCCGATCAAAGGATAACCGGATTCTTCTCACCAGCGACAACTCCGAATACAAACCCATCACGCCAAACGAACACTACAAAATCACCGAGAGAATCAAGGTATCAGATCTACCCTAAAATAAAAAGGGGCCACTTTCGTAACCCCTTTTCTTTTCTGGTGGGCCCTGTCGGGATCGAACCGACAACCTACTGATTAAGAGGCAATTGGCTTCCCCTGTAAGTGCTTGTTATCGTTGTTTATTCAGAGAGGGGAAATCTCAGTTGACCCTCAGTTGACTCTTTATTTTTCCTTGAGTACCTGTTTAACCCCGCTGAGCAGGCCGGGCAGATATTCTCCCACCTTCTTCACGCCTATTACTGACGCAACAAGCCAGCCAGTTATTTCCAGAAACCAGGGCGGCAGCATTTTCCAGTTTTCAAACACTTTTGCGGCTGCTTCCGGGTCAAATGCCGACCATACGAACATAAGCAAAATGGCGTAAAAAAGCACATCGTCCTTCCATCCCGAATTATCGAGCTGCCTCATCTCCCATTCCTGGTTATAGCTTTGCTCGCTGAGCGCCAGCTTAACCTTGTTTTCGTGGATAGCCGCCGTAAGCTCCTGCTTGCGTTTGAAGTACCCGCTTATTCCGCCAACAACGGCAGATCCTAATGACGTAATCGCTGTTATCACTTCACCACCCCCTTAATAAGGCCACATAACTTCCGGCTCCTGATTCGGATTGTCGTCCACGTGGATAAACGCCTTATGAATGCCGATCCGGGTAAATCCCACATCCAGGAGCGCCTTAACAATTTTATATCTCGACCGGCTATCCGTGCATTTAATATCGACGGCATGACCTGACGGATGATTGTCACTCGCAGAACCCACCTCCAGATTGTGCTTCCAGCACCTATACCCTGATCCGCCCTTTCTCGGGTCCACAACGAAGGGTATCCCCGCCGCGATCCTTGCTCGTGTTAGCTTCTCGATGAATCCCTCGTCCATATTGCATTCGCCGCAGCACACGCAGGCCAATTCTTCCTTGGAAAAGTATTTGTTCATATTCAACCTCCTGTCAAGCAGCGCAAAAAACGAACTTGAGACACCACGTTATCGTCCCGCCCATAACGACTCCCAGAGTAACGCAAAACTTATAAAACCAATCCTTCTTTTCCAGCTTCTCCAGCCTGTTGTTAATGCTGCGAAGTGTATTAAAGATCATCCAGTCCCTTTGTTCCCCTGTCGCCTTTTCCCAATCTTTGTCTTCAATAACCATAAAGCCATTTCCCATGATATTGTCCTCGCGCTACCTGTATGCTTCAATGATCGCTTTTATGGAAAGGTGCCCCTCTGCCACTAACTGCCGCTTGATCCGGTTAAAGTCTTTTTTGCTCATAGTTTCCCGATAATGCTTTACCAGCGCGGCTTTTTCCTTGTTGGAATAGGCGTTGATGATAGCATCGACCTTCGGGCTGTCTTCGGTCCGGGACGCATAGCGGTTATACATTGCCCTAAATTGACCAATGCTCCTGTCGTAAGGTATGAGCTTCTCTTTTGCCAGCTTCCTGTAAAGGCGTACCGCATCACTTGCCTTCGGCTTCCCCTGCGCATCGTTAATGCTCTCGATAATTCTGTCCCTCACAGCAAGCTGTCGCCTCGCTTCTTCCTTACGAACGTCTTTCGTAATTTCCCTTAAATCCTCACGCTCTCCCTGGTTAGATACTTTCAAGAATCGTCCCAGGATGTTGCCGGGGGGGTATTTCATAAGGCTTTCCATCTCGTCCTGGATCTTCTCGACGTCCTCCCCCTTGAATTTATAGATCGCACCTCCGCCCAACTCGTTCCATGTGTGCTTTGCCATTGCTTCGTTAGCTCGTGCGCCACCTGCCCGATAAACGCGTTCCGGCATGATGGGCTGTCCGGTATAATCGTCATAGGGAAGTTTCCCCCTGATGTAATACTGCGCAAGATTGCTGCCGACTGTTATGTAGGGGTTGAGGTTGTAAGGGTGCTGCGCTGCCCCGTAATCCAGAACGCTCCCCTCCCCGAACAGCTTACCGTTAATCAGGTTCCAGAACAGACCACTTATGACCTGTCCTGTATAGTCCTGCGGTATCGTGAAATAAACGGCCTTGCCCATCCCACTTAGTCCCAGGGGGACAACAGTATAGTTTTCCGCATGGTACGGAGACACCTTCTCGCATACTTCCTTGAGGTCTTGTCCCAGATATCCAGCTGCCGCCGTGGCGAAGATCAACTTGGGCACTATGTTAAACTTAAACGTCTTCCATATATATTCCGAAGGCTTCTCCCTTGCAGCCTCCCATGACGCACGCCACCCCTCTTTTGCTACATTGGAAAAGAGGAATAGGTTGTTTGTCAGGATATTCCACTTGCCCCGCCTGTAAACATCGGGCGTCCCGACCCTGGAGCGTACCAGGTGGGCTATTTCCTTGTCGCTTTTCCCCGACTCCGCCTTCAGGTATTTGTACCCTGCTAACTTCGCCCATCTTTCCGTAAACTTTCCTGTTCTGCCCAGAACGTCCCATAGCGCCATAAATGGCCGGATGACGAAGTTTCTATGTCTGACCTTGGATTCCCCGAAGGATTGCAGGTATCGGTCAAGCTCCGTTTCCCCCTCCGTATCGAGAGAAGCAAATTGCCTGTCCAAAACGAGCATTTTATCTTTAAGCATCTGCGATATGGTCTCGGTGTTTTTCCCCTTGTATGCGTTCTTGAATGCCTCCCCGAAAGCCCTTTTGTAATACAGCAGGAGTTTGGGTGCGGTCAGCCCTTGGATATGCTTCACGCTGCCGATAAAGTCCCTGATCGTGTTATACACCATCCATAGAGGGTTTCTGCTAACGAGCACATTCCTGAGAGGGACATTGACGAGCTGCCATAGCCTGACAATGCCTTCCGCCTCGTAAGGATCTGTGTCGAAGGTCTTGGCAATCCCTTTTGCAACGTAGTACGCCTTAATCTTCCCCCTATCCGGGAAGATTATCATGCCCTCGTCCGGGTTCTTGGATTTAACCGGCTCCTGATATCGCCCGTTCCATTTCTTGTCGGCAGACTTGATATCGCCAGGCAGCACCTCTCGAAGCATCTTTACCATAACTTTCTTCGACAAGGTGATCTCGGCTGCCCGGATCAGCGCCGCGTCTTTCATTACGGTAGCCACAAAGGGGTTCCTAATCTCATTCAGGGTTCCCATCTGCTTGTATATTTTCCCCGTCACGTTGCGACCAAAGCGCATTTCAAGAGCCTCAATAACGTCGAACGTGGCGTATGCGTCGTTGTCGATGATCTTAGACATGAGGCTTTCGCCATACATCTCCGCCTTTTCCAGGAGCGGGATGACGTTTTTCTGTCTCAACTCCCAGAAGCTGCTAACAGCTTCTTCGAGCGCCGCGTACTTATCTTTCCCCAACTGCTTTTTCAGCGCGTCAAGCTGTTCCAGGGCAGTCTCTTTTGTATGCCCCAAGGGGTTCGCTATTTCTCCCGTTATCATCTCCCCCGTCCGCTTGTCCCTCCCATACGGCATTTCTGCTCTCTCCGTGGAGATCCTGGTCAGCATCATGTATTCGCCGATGTCATCAATGCTTAGCCCGGATTTCCTTCCCGGTGTTAGCACGCCTTCTTCGACACCCTTGACGTGGGCGTAAACTTCCCCTGAGATGTAAGGCAGTTCTTCTAACCAGTATTTGGGATTATCTTCGGGAGCCAGGCCTATCCCTCTCTTAATGGCCTTCTTGACAGCGTTCAGCGTTTCTTCGTTTTCGTCAATCAGGATTTTCTTTATCTCCCTGAGAATATGATGCTTTTTCTTGATTTGTGCCTCTACGTCCCGCTGCTTTTCCTCCCCACGCTCGAACATCTCCCGGATATTCTTCTGCCTTTTTGACAGCAGATCCCCTCTGTCTCTCGCCTGGAGTTCGTCGTATAGGGCTTTCACTTCGGGCTTTCTTTCGAGGTAGCTGAAAAACGCTTTGTGGAATGTGGGGGAAACTTTCTCCAGCAGCTTCGGTTCATTCAGCAGTACGCTAAAAGCGTCGGCGTAGAGTTCCTTACTGGAGTGTCGGTAGGATGTGTATTTCTTGTTAGCATTAACATCAAAGGGTTTCCATTCCTGGGTCAATGCTTTGAGCTCGTCTGTAATAACCTGCTTTTCGTACAGCTTCCTTTTCAGTATTTCCTCACGGAAAAGTTCGTCGAAGCGCTCCTTTATGGCCTTTTTCGACAACTTAGTCTTTTTGATGGTCTTGCGGATTTCCTTGATCGTCTCAGTTCCGATCTGCTCTTTAGACTCAAGACCTTCAAACATCTCGTGAACAACGCCCTTGAGGGCTTGCTTGGCGGCGGCTTTTTTCTCCGGGGTAGAGAGACGTGCTAAAAATTCATACAGGTCTTTGTATTTCTCCATGCCATGTGTTCCAGTCAGCACTTCCTTAATCATCTCGGGAGTAACGCCGATTTCCCGGTAAATCGGGACTTCCTTGATGATTTCCTCAATTATTTCTTCTTCGCCCTTGGCCGCCTCCTCCTTTACCTGCTCCATGGCTTCTTTTTGCAGCCTGGTCAAATCCTCATCTGTTAGCACCTTGTTCGGGGAATCGGGATATTCTTCGAGATGGGACTTGAAGTATTTGTGCAGGTTGGCAATGCGCCCAAGGATGTTGCCGTGCCCCATGGACTTGCTGGGGAGCCAGTCGATAAGATGCCCAATCTCATGCGCTAACACCTTGGCGGCCAACTCAGGTTTCTGGAATATGCTGGCCCGGAGACCTATTGTGCCTTCCTCTCCCCTGCGAGTAAAGACGCCCAATGCCTGTCCCATAGCGGCACGGAGCCTCTTTACTATTTTCGGGTATTTTCCTTCAAGAAGCTGTTTGGCAAGCTCAACAAGTTCCGGCATTTCAACAGCATTGCGGGACCTGCTGACATACTCTTTGATTCGTTTTTCTACTTCTTCGTCGGTGGGTTCGGGGCCTTCCCCTCTGTCTGCGTATCCTCCGGTGTCGGCGTCGGCGCTTCCTGATCCGCCAGGGCGGGCCTTTCCTTGTTCCACTCCTTCATCAGCTTCCTCAGCCTTACGACCACCGGCTTTCTCGTCTCCAAAAAGCGTGCCTTGAACATCATCCATCTCCATTCGGTTGGTTGCCGCCTCAAGTATCTCACCTTTTGTCGGCAGTTTCAAGTCTTCAAATAACCCCTTCTGCTTGGGATCTCCTAATTTATCAACGGCATTAGCGTAACTATTAAAGATTTCAATAAGTTTTCTGGTGCTTCTCTTGTGCTTATCGAAGACCCTAAGAACGTCTTTCGCCAGCGGGTCCAGTTGCTCGCCAAAAAGATCGGTCTGCTGAAAAAAAGACTCAATGGACCGCCCCTCTTGGCGCAGGCTCGACAACTTGCGCGCTGCCTGTCCCATAGCGGCAGATATGTCAAGATCGTGCCTTACCCCGCTTACGACGTTTTCTTTCAACGTGGCAATCCGGGGGGCTACTGTTAGCATGGCGTTTGTGATGTTTTTAATGTTGCTGTCCGTGGACTCTGAAAGCGTGGCTACGATATCGGGATCGCCGTAAGCCTTTGCAAATAAGGCGTTTTTGATTTTATTCAGGCCGTCCTGGGAAACCGTGCCGTCCTTCTGGATATACCTGCCCAAGTCCGTCTTTCCAACTATCTTCTCGAAAAACAGCTTTACAAAGCCCCTGTTGGAAGCGGTCAATATCTCGCCGTTCTCGTTGGGGACGAAATGCTCCAGGATGCTTTCGGTCAGCTTGCCAGCGTCCACCATCGCCTGCTCAGTGGCGCTCATGGAAGCCGTTGCCGCCTCGTTAGCTTCTTCGACAAACTTTCTCACATCAACGTCTGTCAACCTTCGACGGGCAAGCACGGGGTTCTCAACGCCCCTTATCGCTTCGGGGTCAAGTCCAAAGCTCTCGGCGTTCTTAATCAGCCAGTCCTTATATTTTCCACTTTTACCCTTCAGCCTCTTGAGCGCTATCACCCTGGCATTGCCGGATTCAACAACAACGCCGTCCCTGTCAACTATGGGAGCACCTTCGGATACCTTCGGATTCTCCCCTAACCAGGAAGGCTCAAGGCTTTTCTCTATATTTGTGACCTGTAACTCAGATGCCAGTTTTGACCTGTCCCTGGGCTGTTTCTCGTCAGGGTAGGCGGGGTTGGGCTTTAGTTGCTCGTCATGAGACGCAATAAGGTCATCAGCGTCATAGACCGTGTAATCAAATTCAATCTCTGTGTGCCGTTCCGTTTTGGCCTTGCCTTTTTTGCCGACAACGGGAGGATCTTTGCGGGCGGCCTTGAAGCGTTCTTCCTTAGTTGGTTCGGTTGCTTGCCCAACAGTCCCATTTCCTAACTCCTTGATTTCCTTATCAGAAACGGCTTGCGAGGATGCCCCAGAATCGACTTTTTCCCCCTGATTAAGGGTAGAGGTAGTGTCAAATTCACCCTTTTTGCTGCCCCCGCTCTTGTACGCTATAAGCTTGCCGTCCCTTCCTAAATCGGAGATCACGATGCCGTCCTCAATGTCATATCTCTCTACGGAATCTCTGCTTATCGGGCTTTCTTCGGTGCTATATACGTCAATAACGTCCTCTGGAGTATCTGACAGCCAGACGACTTCATCGTAGCCCTCACTTTTCAGGCGCTCGATGAAGGGCGTTAACTCTGTTTTGTCTTTTATGATGCCCCTGGTGATCAGCGTGTCTATTATGTCTTCATTGCCCAGCTCCTCCGTTTCATGCCTTACCACCTCAGAGATGTTCCTATGTCCCTCGCCATAAACTTCCTCGCTGCGGTAGCCGGTTATGCTTTCTTTCTTGGGCAATGCAGCGTTGCCATCGCCCTCCAGATACGGTTTTTTCGTATCTCCCTCCCTAAGCCATTTCTTGAGGCTTTCAACGGTGGTCTCGGTGATTTTCCCTATTCTACCTTTTCCGGTCTCGTCGTAATTGTCCAGGTATCCCTCTTTAGCTTCGGCCTCGCCATTAAAACCGATCAGGACTTTGTGTTCGTCAAACTCCCCTGTCCGGGGGTCAACCTGATCTACGATAAAGGCTTTGCCGCTCTCAAGATCTGGGCCTACGAAAACGTCAACCTGGTCGCCGTCCTTGCCCTCCGTCCTCTTAAAGTAGCCATAATGGTGTGCCAGCTTAGTCTCCCAGGGATTCCCTCCTTCGTCCACTCCAGAGCGTATAGATCCCGCAGGGTTTTCAATCGTGACCGGCATCCCCTGAATGCTAACATGCCCTTTCTTATAGTTCCCCGCCTCCTTCTGCGCATCGGTGGGGGACGTTTCGACATCTCCGGCATCCAAGGCTGCTTTCCCCGACTCCAGTTTAGACAACTCGGCAAGTATCGCCTTTTCAAGCTCAGCGAATCTATCCTGCGGCAATCCCTTCCATAAAAAGAACGTATCAATCCCATAATCAAAGACCTTCTGCGCCACCGCCCTTTCGTCAAAAGGGTGCGCCCCTCTCTGCATGTCAAGCAGCGCTATTCCTGTTGCGATCCGCTTGATTCGACTCACGGGGAACAATCCCCTGGTTGCGCCGAAAGTAGCTCCCATCTGTACCCCGGAGCCAAATCCTGATGCTAACACCTTGAGAGCATCTTCCAGATTGTCCCGCTTCATGGCCTCTCCGAAGCTGGCCGACATCATACCGAATCCAAGTGCGGGAGCTTCCTTCGCTGCCAGCTTAGCGGCTCTGCCCACAGCGCTTTCAGCGCCGGTAAGCGCCAACTTTTGCATCCTTTGTTCTATCTGAGAAAAGAATATTTTTGTAACCTTGCCGGGTCCGCCTACGACAAAGCCTGCGAGCTTCCCTGCCCCTGCGGCTATTTCCTCCGCTGTCCCCTTTGGGGCTTCCCGCTTGTATCCCGTTTGGCTGCCTATATAGTCCACCATTCCGAAGGCCGCCTCATTTGTGAGGTTTTCAACAAACTGATTTACCGTGCCGCTGACGGAGGTGAAGTCTTCAGATGAGCCCTGCCATATACCCGGTTCGATGGACCCCGGCTTGCCGGGGCCAGTGGTTTTTCCTGGGGGTAGATGTGTGAAAGGTTCGTGCTTCCCTGCTAACACGTCCTTGCTGCTATACGGCGGCGGCTGCGGACCTGCCGCACCGGGAGAAAGCGCCGGCCGGTGCAAAAAAGCTAAGCCCTCTGATGCTGCTAACTTTTTGGATGTGTCCGACTCCGGCAAGGGTGGTGACAGCTCGGGGGAAACGGAAAACGGCGCCACGGGCGTGTCTCCAAAAGGTTCGGGTGCTTCCTGGGATGTTCCTTGGGGAAAGATTGGTTTATGTAGGGCGGCCAGCCCTCCCTCGCCTGGAGTGCGAAAAGAAGGTACAATCTCGTCCCTCACATAGGACAGTGCGGCCCTTACCCTGCCCTCAATGCCCGAAGGAGGCGGCCTAAAATAGCTATCAACTTCCTCCTGCGTGAACCCGGCCTCAGCGGCCTTGCTGGAAACGAAGTCCCTGATTTCCGTATCGGAAAACCCTGCCTCTCGTAACGTCCCGACGAAATTCACTATTTGAGCCTCTTTCCACCACTAAAGACGTTCGTTCCTATTCTGTCGAGCCATCCCTCTATACTTTCGTTTGGTTGTTTCTTCGGGGAACTGGCCGCTGCCGCGTCCGCGTCTGACTCTGTTCGCATCTGCTTTTTGTCGCCAGAAGGGTCATCCAGGTCACTGAGCCATGCCTTATATTCCTCCCAGAACAGCTCCTTTTCGCCCCGCCCCTTTCTCTGCTGATTGTTTAGCTTCCACTCTTTTGTCGTGGCAGTAGGCTTTGCGCCTTCGGTATCGCCGGACACCCCAATCGGGATGACGTACTTGTTAAAGATGGTCTTGTCGTTCGGGCTTTTCTGTATCTCCGCAAGGCCCGGAAGATAAACTTGATATTGCTGCCCATCCCCGCTCTTGACAGTTGCCCAATTTTCTTTTGTGGTAGGCGCTGAGAACTCAATGCCCGCAAACGGCGACAGATTAGGATTTTCCGACGCTTCCTTCTTGAGGATCGCCGTCGCCGCCTTTGGGTCAAACTGAGATATCTTGATGATATTCGTAAGCACCTTGTCAGCATGGTCCGTCTGCACTTTTCCTTTATAGAGAGACATGATTGCATTGTCTTTGTCTTCGTCCCACTTCTCTGCCCTGCCGAGATCCTGCCCCATCGCGGCGGCCAGAAACGGTTTTGCCATTCCTGAACGCTCCATCATAGCGCCGGTGACGGACGCCCGCTTATCATAAGGATTTTTTCTGAATAATGAACTGAGCCCTGCTGTCGTCATGTCCTTCCTCCTTCGCCAATGTCGGTTTACGCAAACCCGTAATTTCCGGTTGTGTTTACCCTGCCACCGGTCTTTGCTAAGCCACCGCCCTTGTTGTATCCGTAGAGAAATGCCAGCCCCGAAGCCGTATCGGTAAACATTGCCGTATTTGCCCGATTGGCCTCAGTCTCGGTCTTCCACTGATTTAGTTGGTTATTAGTGCCGATGTTATACATGGCGGCAAGGCCGGAAGTCGCTTGAGTAGCCTTCTGGTTAGCAAGCCCGGACTCCTGTAAGCTGGCAAGGTAGTCCGCCCGCTGTCCAGCGTCAATCTGCCCCAAAGTGTTAAGCCAGAACTCGCGGTCAGCTTTACCCAGTTCCTCTTTCGCCAAATCAGCTTTTAGCGCTATATCGGTATCAAGTTCCCCTTTTTCGTCCCGGAGCTCGGCAAGGGTGTCCACATACGCCTTCGAGCCAAGCATCCCCCGCGCAGCCATCTTTTCGTCCTCGTTTGTTACCCGCTTCGCATACTGTTCATCTACTTCCTTGTGCATCGCCGTGGACATATTGGCGGCATACTCGTCATAAGCTTTGATCCGATCTTCCGGGGTCTGATCAAGATTTGCCAGCATTTTCTCCCGCAACTCGTTTCGTGCCGCCGTGTCAACAGCCCTTTCCGCCTTATCTTCTTCCCATTTCTGGTGACGGGCATTAAATTCTTCCTCGGTTTCACCGCTCTCCTTCTCCGGCTCAGGGTATCTCTTTGTGACGTATGCGTTCTTCTCCTCGTCCCACACCTGTATCGTTGTTGCGTTACCCTCCTCGTCATACTCGTAAGCTCCTGCGGGGGGTGGGGGCGGGGCTATTGTCGGGGCGCTGGGCGCGTTAAGCGCCGACATAATCCCAACTCCCGCGGACACTGCTGCTGCTGCTGCCATTACCGTCATTGCCATGCTACCACCTCCGTTCTTCCTTCAAGAGGCCAAAAATCAGGCCGTCGCAAAACTCGTCGCCGTTTTTTGTGGCCTTCCGTATCGTCCCCTCGTGCTTAAACCCTATATTGAGTAAAAATTGCGCAACCCTGTCGTTGATACCATCAAAGGCATACGCGCTAACACGCTCAACGCCCAATGTCCCGAAGGCGTAGTCAAACACTGTTTTATAAAAGCTTTTCCTTGCCCATCTTCCGTGATAATCGGGATCGACGGTGCAATGGATTACCACGTCAACGCCCGGAGTCAAGCTGCTGAAGCTGATGCACCCGACAACCTCTCCCGTCGCCGTGACAACGACAAATCCCTGCCGTGCTCCCATCGTGCGGCAAAAGCCTTCGTAGTCAGTTGAGAAGAAGCGCTCCGCCTTCATGTGTATCTTGTGCAATGTTGGAAGATGTTTTGTTTCCAGGATTTCAAGTCTCATGTCATTACACCGGCCTTGTGGGCCATTCCACTTCAACTGGCCCCGTTGGTTTCATTTCTTTAATTTTGCCGGGCAAGTCCCTCAATTCCTTACGATAAACAGTCCATTCCTTCCTTTCTGCGTCCGTCATTGCGTTGTAGCGGTCTGCTAACATCATCGTATCCGCTTCCTGTAAGAGCTCGTTTCTCATGGGCCGTACTTTCATCCCGAGCCATTCATCTACCAGGAAGTCGTCGTTCTCGTCGTAGTATGGCAGCCTTCTTATCGTCACGACCTTCTTGTCGGGATACTGGAAGTCTTCTATGATATACGGTGTTGTTCCTTTAGGGCATTCCTTCGCCAATGCCCGCGCCCTTTCTTCATCTGTCTGATATTCAATAACTTTCATAATTACACCCTCAGCTTTAAGTCTTTATGTGCAACGTATGTAGGTTTAGGAATGGGTGCTTTTAGCACCTCAACAATCTCGCCGTCCTGTGTGGCCTGCTTCCAGTCCCTATCTCCCAATAATTTTATTGTGACGGGCACTGTGGGCCAACCAGGGCTTGACCCCTCATCTATCTCATAGTCCCTGAACAATACCTCAAGAAAATTGAGGTCAGGATCTCCGTCGCCGTCAACATCCTGCTTGCTCCATATATCGTCAACAATGTCCTGGGATGGCGTAATGACCACGATTTCATGTGCTTCGGAATCATAATCCGCCTTAAACGGATGCGGCATCAATAAGGGCTTTCCTCCGTTCCCAAAACATGGATGATCTGGAGATTCATAGGCCGAGATTACCTTTTTAGTGACTTTATCTCTCAAAACGAATATCCAGAATACTTCACCTGATGAGGTGACATAAGTTTGTTTGACATAGAGAGTCGTGTCGCTATCTCCGTTCTGGATATAAATATGCGTGAACGGGGTTGTCCCCATAACAGCTATATACGAACTATCTAATAGCCTAATAACACAATTACTTGTGCTCAATGTATTGCTACTGGAATACTGCTGAATATGAAATCCATACGCCCCACCGGGCAAGGCAAGATGACCACTTGTTCCAGCAGCCTTACTAACTGAACCGGAACTTGTTTTAAGTTTGGATTGAGAGACTTTAGCCGCACCAATCGTCAGGGCTGTTGATCCCGTTACGTCTCCGGTATGTGCCGCGTGAGACAAAGTCCTGTCTACCGCTAAGGTTCCTCCGCCTGACATCCCCGTCCCAGCGATTATTTGCCGGGTCGAAGGAACGTCCCCACACCCCAAAGTCACCCTTGCCGTCGCTGCATCCGCGTCATCGAGCAGGGTCTTGATAAAGGCCGATATGGTCACACTTGCCGGGAGTGACAATGTTATCAGGCCAGCACTAAGCCCCAGAGTGGCTATAAATGTCGCCGCATCCGCGTCATCGAGCAAAGACCTCGCAAGGTCGGTCATGGCAACGTCTGTCTTAAAGAGTGTAATCCATGCCGTGTTAGCGGCATTTCTGAGCTTCATTAAATTGTTTGTCGTATCCGGCCAGAGCATGAGCGGGTAAGTGGTCGTTGGCGCAGTCGCCCCGGAGTTATTTGAGGCTAACGCCTGTAAGGCCGCATTGACCGCCGCCCTGAATGTGACGCCGGTGTTAGCATCGCCTGTTGCTATCTCATAGTCATGTTGCGACATATCTAAAACCTCCCTTTTTTCTGGTGGATAATAAGGTCTGTCAATACAATGGGGCCTACTGACGAAGTATTAGAAAACTCAAACTGCATCGTCCTTCCCCTCCCAAAGACAGGAAACCTGTATCTGGCATAGACGGTTTCATCAAGGGGATCTACGCCATCCCAATTCGTTGCTTCGTCCACCAGGGTGACAGCCCCCCCCAACTCCAACTGAAAAATGTTTGCGTCCGACAATACCCCAAGGTCGTAAGTCACGGTGATGTCAAAGCTAATCTGCGTGTTGGGGACTGCTATAATTTCGGCAATCTTCGGATAGACGTATTCGCCCGTCCGGGAAATCGGCAGCCATCCGGTTTTCCACTTATACGCAATATCGTCACCAGCAAAATCCCACCCGGAGTCGTATCGGTAAAGATAGCCCGTCCCACACAGATATAGCGTCCCGTCATTTGACAGGAACATATTATTTATGTCTGCTCCGGTAATCCTGGACCATGCCTTCCACGTATACGAATATATATGGATAGTATTACCCACTTTTGCCAGTATCCAGCCCCTTTTGGGGTAATGCACGAGGCTTTGAACGCCACTGGTTGCGATATCCTCCCTCAAGACAGGGTCGATCTTCTTCGACAGGCTCTCGATAGACATATTGCCCGTAGTCACAACCTGACGGAAGCTCTTGATTCCTGCGTCGCTTGCGAAGGCCATGTCTGTCCCTACACCCTGTGCGAGGCCGGTATCCAGTATTCCAACATCTTCAATGAGCTGAACCAACCTAAAATCGGACCCTTCTCCCGATGGAGTATTCCCGGAATAAATGGCAATATGGTTGCGGAAGTAGAAAACGATCATATCAATGAAGGTCTTAACGTCGAGCAGCTCATCTCCCTTTTTCAGGACAAACTTGAAGTCAATATATCCCGAACCAGCGCCGGTGTAATCTTCTGGGTCGTTAAGCGCGGAATGAGTCGCTAACAGCTTATTGCTTCTTTCCAACACCCATACCCTATTCTTGTGAACATGAAACTTAAATGCTGTTGCCGGGGGGGTTCCGCCTAACGCCGAAACGGTTGTGCCGTCATGCTTCATTGGAGTGTTGACGCCGTTGCCCATAAGGCAAATATCGTTCATCATGGCAAAGGACACGTTAGCACCTGTATCGAGGCCGGTCTTGATCGCTGTCAGAGATGTTCCGTCAACCTTGAATATTTTCCCCCCGCCCGCCGCAAGTATCTGTGTCGTCCCATTACTTTTCTTGAACTCGAAGCCGGTAGATAGTGCTTCCTCCACTGCATCCGCATTCACCTTGGCATAGCCGGGAATTTTGACGATTGAACCATGATCGGAAATATGACAGTTCTGTAATAATAGCGAATATTTAGCGGGCATTGCCGTGTAGGGATAGATAAATGCCTCGCCTCCGCTAACGTCTCGTATTCTATGTGGAGATGCTTCCCCCATTATATCGCCTCCACGTCTCCCCAATTACTTTCGCCCTGGTTTTCTCCCTGAAGTGTTAGCTTTGCCTGAAACGCTGCAAGATCGCCAGAGAAGTCTTCCCCCTGTTCCTTGCGTGCTAACATCATCATCCCCAGGAAGATGATGTCGGGGTCCAGCATTGTCTCGTCTTCCGCGCCGCTTAGCCTTTTGGGTTTTATCAGCGCCTCGGTGTCAACCTGGTAGGCGGCGTCAGGGGTCGGTGTTACCTCCACCACGATGCTGTCGCCTCCTGACCTCGAATAAACCCGCCAGTAGAGGGGCCGGGCGGTGGTAGAAGTGTAAGTCCGCTTGTGTGCCCGGAAGTCGCTATCGGTGCACCACACGAGGGGATCGTATGTGCCAATTTGAAGGTTTCTGATTACATCAATTTCGTAGCTTGACGATCCCGTAACAGTATAAAGGGCAGTGTCAGCTTCGGTCTCGAAGTGCCCGTAGACCTTCTGCTCGTCCCACACATAATTCTCAAGCATCAGATCCCTCTGTACCGTATTGGCAAACCCCAAAAGTAGCTGGGCATGGGCTTCGGTTATCGCCGCGGCCTGCGGCAGTCTCAGGTCTCTCTGCACCATTCTGATTAACTCCAATGCCTGCATGGCTCCCCCCTATGAGTATGCCTGTCCATCTATTTTGTCTTCTGCCGAAGCGGCTGCGCCCGTTATCGTAATGCCAGGACTAAATGCCGATCCACCAATCAAGTCAGCTTCGGGTAACGCCCTGCCTGCTATATGCGACGGGACGCTTGTGTCGTAGAGAAACTTGATTGCGTCGCTAATTAAGCTCCTGATGTTAAACAAGGCCAGTATCTCGTCAGCAGCAAGTCCCCTTGTGTCGTATTTCAATTTAACGTCGTCACTGGTCAGGTTCCTGATGGCGTAGTCCAGTTTCAACTCATCGTCAATCAGGTTCCTTATGTGATAGGGCAGCTTAGCTTCACCATTGGCAATGCTGCGCAAGGCGTACTTCAGGCTGATTTCGTCGCCTACTAACTCCCTGAGATGGTAAACCAGCTTAGGAACATCACTGGCTAAGCTCCTGATGGCGTAGTCCAGTTTCAACTCATCGTCAATCAGGTTCCTTATGTGATAGGGCAGCTTAGGAACGTCGCCTGCTAACTCTCTGAGATGGTAAACCAGCTTAATCTCGTCAGCAGCAATGTTCCGTACAGCGTATTTCAACTTGCTCACGTCGGAAGCGAGAGACCTCACGGCATATTTCAATTTGAGTTCGTCGCTGACTGCCAGGCACAAATTGTTCCAATTGGTTAGAACATCAATGTCCGTGACATTATCAAGAAGTCCCGCCATTACGCCGCCGTGTCCCCTTCCACCTTAATCTCAAAGTAATTGCTGTCATACGCTACGCAGTCTGCCGGAACAACTCTCTTGACCCATATTAGATACACGTCCCCAGGGGCAAGGTCTCCAAGCGCAAGGCCGTTGTCTTTGTCTGCCGCCGAATAAAAGCCTATGGCCGCGGGAGCGGTGCTTTCGTTCGTAATTGTCTGCTTCCCGCTGCCCTTTGTGGCCTCTATTCCAATCTGCACCGAATCCCCTCCGGGAGTATTGGTCTTAATCCAGACAACGGCGGCCTCTAACGTCAAGCTGCCGTGGGTGTTTTTAATATAAAAACCACGGTACTCGATATCCCCGCCATGGGCCTCATCGCCCAGAACCTTGTCAAAAAGGTTATTGAGAGAATCGTTGACTATCTCCGTAGTGGAGACGTCGCCGCCCAGAGAAGCATCGGGATCGCTGTTAGCAGCCCCACCGCTGAGATGAAATTTCAAGTCTGCTGACGTGATCGCCATTTTTTAGCCTCCTATGACACCTGAAAGGCATGTCTCATCGCCTCCATGGGAACAAGCTCATAGCCCTCGCCCCCATCCGCACGCTTGACCTGCCTGTATTCTGCTGTTATTGCATCCTTTAATACCCCAATAACGGACTCCGGCACTTCGACTACCTTGTCGCGCTGAATCTGATACACATATCCATTCACGCCAACCTTAACGTCATCATGGTCCGTCTCGGTAGAGGGAATCATAATTTTCACTTTCTTCTGGCCTCGCAGGATCGTTTTGGTCTCCTCTATGCCGTCAATTCCCCCGCCGCTTTTCCCCTCCTTAATCTCCGGGGGCAGCGTCTTAGCGCTCTTATCGCCGCCTTCGCCTAATTTCCCTGACATAAAACACCTCCATTTTTAATAAAGGGCAGCCCGAAGACTGCCCCTCTGTGAATGTTATCGAATCGCCATGTAGAACATTGTCTCGCTATCTACGTTGACGTCGGTATCCGCCCCGATGGTAAATCCGGGAGAGGTCGCTTCTGTCCCTGCATACTCCGAAATGCCGTTAGACGAGATCTTCTCAGACGACTTGAGAGTGGTACTCCCGTTATCGGCAATGGACGTGGTTTTGAGGCCGCTTGCGGCAGCCATCCCGCTGAACCATTCCAGGGTGCAGAAAAGGCTCCCCGCATCGTCATAATTAAAGACCTTCACATACTTCGGAACGAAACCAAGCTCCACGTTAATTGCTGCGCCGGTCCCCTCTACGCTTCCAACCACTACGTTATTTCCGTGCATTTTAAATGCCTCCTTGCTTAGATTTTGTTAGGCGGTTGCGGCTACTTCAATTCTTAACATCCAGAGGTCGTTAAGAATCACCGTTGTGGTGCTTCCTTTCCATCCAATCGTTCCCCTCTGTGCGATGGGATCGCTGTCGATGGCCTTCGGGTTGTTGACATAGGTGCTAACAGCATTCTTCCCCGCAAGAGGCACGATGCCGTAAGCTTCCTTGCCAAATACCAGCATCGGGTAAACGTCGGCGTATGTGCCGGTCGTTGAGATCATTGTGCCCTTCGCCCCGCCCCCATCGGCCCAGGGAGTCAGGTTGTTGTCCAGCACAAAACGGAAGTTGCCGCTTGATCCGATTTCGCCGTTTATGAGCCCCATGTTGGAGGCGTATTTCTGAGTGGGAACCCAGTCGGCAATAGCCTCCAGGTCCATCTTCAGGTCTGCGTGGCAGACTACAACGAAGGCCGGGGGTATAGGAAAGGTTGAAATGTTCGGGCCGGCCTTAACGATGCTCGTTAAGTGCTTGGCTTCCTGCCTCAAGAGCGCCCGGTCTACCTTTCTCAAGATGGTCTTGGTAATTACCGTATTAACAGCGTCGCGCTGCGCTC
Source organism: uncultured Syntrophaceae bacterium (assembly GCA_964610735.1). Classification (GTDB taxonomy): domain Bacteria; phylum Desulfobacterota; class Syntrophia; order Syntrophales; family UBA2210; genus UBA2210. The sequence goes on from CAZSYH010000023.1 coordinate 22,288, forward strand.
CATTGGCATACATCACGTTGGTCCCTGCTTTGAGCTTTCCGGCACGGAGAACGTCGTAAGTCTCCTCTGCCTGCTCGCCCAAAATATCCGTATTTTCTTTAAGCACCGGGTCTTCATGGGTATCCCTGATTACGTCGGGAATCATTACGAAATCACCGTACTGCTTGACTGTCGCGGTGATGTCGGTTTTCGTGAGGGTCTTCCCTGTCGGGGTTACGCCCTCTGCAAGCGGTGTGGTCGCTGCGGCGAGTTTATTGTATCGCCTGAATTTTACAACTGTGCCCTTCTTGAAGGGAAGCTCCCTGATCTGTCCAAACTGGCCCAGAATATTGTTGGGAATTGCCCTTGTTAAGAGCCTTCTATCCGCATAAGCGGTTGTTCTTTGAGAAATATCACTTGACTTCATGGTTAAATACCTCCAATAGGATGTTAGCTACATGCTAACAGTTTGTATTTTATGCTAAGCCAAGCCCTCCTCTTTTAGAACTTTACCGGCCTCGTTCCATCCACCTGAGTAGTCGTTGGGGTCTTCCCCCTCCCTTTTAGGTGTGAACTGAGAAGCGCCGCCCCGTAAGCTCTGTGCGTTCGTGAGTTTCTGGTTCCTTGTTTCCTGGTCCCTTTTTTTTAGGTCATCCGCCTTGTCCGATGCCTTAAAAACCTTAAACTCATTTAATGCCCAGACTATGTCTTGCGGGTCGGGCGAATCCATGGCCGCTGTTCTGAGGGCTGGCCTCTGTTTTTCTGCCCAACTCCAGTAATCGGGGTTCCGCATGATGGCGTCAAAGTTTTCGTGCTTTTCCAGTATCTTGGGCTTGATATTATTATTGAAGTCATCTATCTTAGCCTGCTTATCCCGCTTTTCCCGTCCCTCCTCCTTCTCATGCTTCAGGTCAGTAATCTCCTTTGAGAGGTTTCTGTTTGTCGCAATCAAGGGATCGAGGAGGTCCTTCAGTTCGGGATAGTCTTCGTAAACCTTTGCCTTGATCTCGTCCAAATTATCCTTTGCGTCTTGGACAGATTTGCGGGCATCATCAACGTCCTTCGCTGTGGCCTTGCCTTCTTCAAATTCCCTTAGCTTTTTCTGAAGCTCATCTCTTTCACCCTTGAGGGTGTTAGCATAGGTCTTTGTGTCGTTCAGGGCCTTCTCCAGCGACTCCACGGAACCGTGATGCTCGCTGACTTCTTTTTTTTTGTCCGCGCCTTCGTCGGAAGCCTGATCTTCTCCAGGTATTTCCGGTATCGGCACATCATCTCCCGGACCGGAATCGCCGTCTTTTGTCTCAGCGTCCTCCTTGTCCAGCAGATCCCATTCCTCGTCGTATTCTTTCCCCTCAGAGGCTTCGGGATCGTTGCCCAACTCAACTTTTTCTTCCTGCACCTTCTTGTCTTTGTCGCTTACCATGACTAACCTCCCGCGGGCCTACAAACAGGTAATCCGCTTTTTATTTATTGCCGGGCCGGGTGTTCCGGTAATCGGCATTATGCGCTTTTTCGTCTTCTAAATTCTGCAATTCCTCCGCCTTGATAGCTTCGATACATTCGCCACACAGGTCACACTCCAAATCCCACCCCGCAGGAGGTGTGATAAAAATACCCTCTCCGGGAACCAACTTAATTGTTTGAGGATCAACCCTATGACATCTCTCGCATATCAATAGGAGCACTTGCATCTATTCTTCGCCTCCATCTTCAAACCTATCGAGAACCCAATCAAGCGCCTCGATTGCGCCCTGCGCCCTCAATATGTTGGCGTGGTCCTTGTCTCCGGTTGTAACCTTGACATAGTCCTTCCTTTTGTCTTTGATTTCGCCTATATGTTCCTGAACTGACGGATATTCTTTTAGTTCGCTAATATCCATTCGCCGCTGCCCCCTCCCCGCTTGCCGTCGCCTGCATCGGCATTACTTGATTTACGTCCGGCTCAATTCCAAGCTGCGTTAGTATTTGTACCTGTTCGTTCCGTGTTAGCAGCGGATACAGCCTGTCAAGGTCAACCATCTCCCTTACGTCTTTGGGCGCTCGTGCCTGACTTGACATTTCGCTCATAATTTCCGTGATTTCGTCTTCGGTCCTCATAACGTCATCCGTCTCAAGTATCCTAGCAATGTTCTTCATAAGTTTCACTCTGTCCATGAAGATAGCGTCCTGTGGGGAAGATGTGATTTGCATGAATTTCATATAGTTCTCCATCTTCAGCTCTTTAGCTATCAAGCTGTCGCATCCCGACGCCTTGACTTTCATGGGAATCCTGGCAATGCCTTTTTCCGGCTGCATCTCCAAAAACCAGGCATAAAACGCCTCGACAATCGGCTCGATCCAGTAATTGTCAATATTTTTCATGACCGTCTTGAGGTTGATGTTGGCCTGGGTCATCAGCATGGACATCCCCGACGCCGTCTTATTCAGGAAGTTGGCCTCGCTGCCGTGGGTGTATTTCGGGATGGCGGTCTCTTCGTCAGCGAATCGCTCAAACATTTCCATCAATTCTCTCAGGCCGCGCGTAACGTCCTTAAATTCAATCGAATCAACGGCGTCTTTCGGGGAGTAGTTGCCCTTCGTGTACCAGGTTTTTCCGGCGTAAACCTTCAGATTCTTTGTTCTTTTCGTGTTAATCCTGTCAAGATTAACGCCAATCATCCCGTTCCCGGAAAGGGCCTTGTTGTCAACAATCATACGGATAGCCGAGTTAATCATCTTCTGGCTGTCCCTCATGGACTCAGCCACTCCAGTACCGTAAATGACGTGGGGGCGTTTTTTGTAAGGGCAAACATGAAACGGTCTTCGTCCAATCGGATTTACGCAAGCCTTCAGGATAATGCCGTCCGCGCCAAGGACAACAAGCGCCTCGATACTGTCTTCATCTTCCACGTCTTCGGGCAGTTGGCATCCAACCTCCTTCAAGTGTTCAACCGGGACCAACCCCCAGAACTCAAGGCAGCTAACACGTTTATCCTTGTCGCCCTGCGTCCCCATGTAATTATCAGCTAATTGGATGTACCTGGTATCGTCATGGTCAGTAGACGTCGTTCTGCGGGCAGCTTCCAGTACGTTCTCTTTGTTATAACCTCCCTGGTATGCTAACTTTCTAAAATTAGAGGGGAGCATCCTCTGAAAATGTATCTCTCCTATTGAATCAGCCGGGGTCTTTGCGTTCACGTCAACGTAATATTCCCACAGGGGAACATGGTCGATAACGGGCAGCGTCTCCATGTATGAGCTCAATTCGTATGCCTGTATATCCGGGTCAACGTCCCTCACAGGGACACCGCCTATGGTTCTTGCGCTAACCTGTTGCTTCTTCCTGTTTTCAACGATAGGCCCCTTGAGAACTCCTGTCCCGAGAACTGTCTTCTCAAGGATCGCCGTGTCTATGATCTCTTCGAGTTCGATTTCCTTAAAGTGTTCCTTGAGCCCCTTCCTGGCGTCTTCGACTGCGTTTTTTACTTCGTCAAGCGTTAGGCCGAACAGCTCGGCCTTTATCGCCTCAAGGTCAAAGGGGAGATTGTTCCCGCCAGAAAACATCACGTCAACAATCTTAGAGTGGGCGGTATTGCATTTAAGGGCGGTCAACTTAATAAAAGCCTTGCTCCTGTTCCCCACGCCCTCAGATTCCGTCTTCCATCGGGTCCCAACCTGGTACTCACCCAGAAAGTTGTACCAGCATTCTTCCCATATTTCTTCCCACGGCTTACGAGAGGTCTTGAACGACTCCCATATATCTTTGATATAGCTAACAAGATTTGAGCCGGAACCAAATTCCGCCACACCCTTTTCCTTAGCTTCGTGTTCTGATAGTGGCTGTGCTGTTGCCATCGCTCCCTCGTAAATAAAAAAGCCCCACCGGAAATATGTCCTAAGACCTATCCCCAATGAGGCTTATGTGTATGCAAAGCGTGATTGGCTTAACCTGTTATGCGACGCTAATGCGTGGGATAACAGGCGTTTATGTTTTATGCTTATCTAAAAAGGCATACTCTTTCACGGGTGTCAAGTTTTTTATTTTCCTTCTGCTAACATCTTCTCAAAAAGGCCGATCATCATTTTCATCCCCCGGACAAACACTTCAATAATTGCTCTCGTTTCTGCGCTCATGTTAGCACCTCAATATCCCGCCCAGGAGTCAAAGGGCTTGTAGTCGTCTTCGTCGGGATCATCCCAAAAGTCATCCTCTCTCGTGTATTCCGCCATCGGTTGCGCAAATGTCATTATGTGCGCATCCGCGACGTTAGGAGAAGCCACGCCCCGCCTTTTCATGTCATCCTTGGTTTCAATCACGACCTTCCCGTCGGAAGTTAGCTTGTATCTTGGAGTAGTAAGTTGCCCTACCAAGTCTCCATCTTCATTGTCCCATATCTTGCCCCGCCTCTGTTCAAGCCACAGACGAATATTCCCCCACAACTCGTCACGCAGCCGCTTGAAATTCCTGCCGTCCATGGCCGGAGACTCTGACACGTTTACCGGGACAACGGGATATCCGAGTTCCTCAAGCCGGTCATAGACGCCAGCTCCCAGGCCGATAACGTCAACAAATATTCTTTCCGGTTTTTCCGTGTTAGCAAGCCTGGCAATGTACCCGGTAACTTCCATCGTGCTTTTGTTTCGCAACACATGATAAGGCTTAAATTCATCGCCCTGGCGGATAGCGATTACTGTATCGTCATCCCCATACCTTGCGATATCACACCCAAAAACCTTGAGATGTTGGCTCTGGTCAAGGATCTCCCGGATCAGAGCATCCTCTACCAGGTCATACGGGATATAGCTGTCTCCGTCACGCGTCGGGAAAAGCCCCAACACCCTGACGCGGTAAATATTTGAATCCTCACCGTGTTTCCGCGCCATTCGCTCAATGTAGCGCGCTGGAACAATCGGGGAATCAAGGCATGACCATCGGAGTGCCTTGTAAAATTTCTTGTCAATGTTGTGGGATCTAAAAAAAGTGCCGTCCAGCCTGGTAGGATTAGCGCACATCAGCTCCTTTGTTTCGAGCATTCCGTGTGCGCCTTCAAATACTTCAAAGTTGGGCTCCGGGACACCGGAAGCCTCATCAATTATCCTAAGAACATAATTAGCATGAAACCCTTGAAGCGCCTCCGGGTTCTCTTTCGTGGCCGTCCTCGCGGCGGCAAACCATTCTTCGGGGTGCGCCTTGTGAAAAAATTTCTCCTTCGTCCACTGGAACATATCAGCGAATGCCGGGTTCATCTGCCTGTGCCACTTGGAAAGTTCCGCCCAAAGGATGTCATATAACTGGTGTTTCGATGGGGCCGTGCAGGGAACCTTCGGAAATGGCCGACAAGTCATATAATGCAGGACACACCAGGATTCTACTCCTGATTTCCCGCAACCATGACCCGACGCAACGCTAACATGGTCGTTCTCGTCAAGATCCTTGAGCGCATCTCCCTGCTGTTCCGTGGGGGTTACGCCAATAATGTACTTCACGTAGCCGACGCGATCATCCCACAGCCCGTCCATGACTTCCTGAATCTTCATGTCAACAGCTACTTCCGCCATATACCTGACTCCACAAAATCAATCACATCCTCAACGGACATTGCGATAATGCCAAAACCGCCCCGACTATTCAGGGCATCAATAAATTCTTGCTGGCTTTCCTTTATTGGTTCTCCGTTTGTTTTGTTCTCGATAGCAATAAACTGGCCGTAAGGTGTCCACCCGATAATATCCGAAGACCCTGCCTTGCCGAACCTGACAAACCTACTACCAATAACCATGACGCCGCTATTGTTCCGCCACACATAAAAACCAGCCTTCTCAAGGACCTGAAGCATCTCCTTCGTCGTCTCAGTTTCCCTTTTTTTGTTGGACGGACTGACGGCCATCGTCTCACCCTCGCCAAAGAAGTAACGGCCAAAACACAACGACTCTCGAAAACGTCTCGTCATGCTCGCAAGCGTCAACCCAACAAGCAAATACACTATCAAAACGCCAGCACATAAAAACACAGCTAACACATTCATTTCTTTTCACCTCCCAGCACAACCTTCAAGCCACCTTCCAGCCTACCCTCTTTAGCCAACCTTTCCGCCTCAGCACGTTTCCTTTGCTCAATCACCTTGATGGCCTCCTCGATAGTCATGCCCTTACCCTTATCCTTCTCACGTCCGGTATCCTTTCGGTCAGAGATCATCTTGTCCAGAGTAAGCTCCTTCAGAACCTTCGCCGCCCGCACCCTCGTGTCATGTCCCATCGCAACCTTAAAGATGACCCCTGTCTTGGCATCAAATCGCTCCTCCTTGACCTTGCCCTCAACTATCTTGAGTAAGTGCTTGTAGCAGGCGTTAAAGGCGTCCTTCGTCTTTGTGCGCAAATCGTTCAAGAAATCAGGATCACTGTCAAGCAAAGCGTCAATTACCTGCTTCTTCTCATCATCCTTCTTTTTGCTCTTTTTCTTTGCCATGACTACGCCTCTTCCCATTTGCCATCTTTCATGTGTTCTATTTTCAGACTTTCGGATTGCATCATTTCGTCAACTTCTTTCTGTATGGATTTCCCCTTCACCACTTCTTGCACTTTCATGCTTTGCCACATTTTAAATTTCGCATGTTTAGTTAGGCCAATAAACGCTTCCCTCAAATTGGCTTTCCGCTCCCTATTTGACTGACCCACTACCCTGGTCCCGGAATCCCTGTGGCACATTCTGACACAATTCTGGTGCTTGTTTCTGTGCTGACCGCCGGCCCCGGAACCGGAAAAATAATGAACATCTAAGTCCTTTTTAGTTACTGAAAATAATAATTCTTTCACAACTTACGCCCTCACCCACACGTACTTGTGATAGCTCTTGAGATAATCAATAGCGCCCCATAACTTTATTCCAACATCCATCTTGACCGGGATAGTGACAACCCCACCCTCCTGGTCAACATTGACGCCATTATTCCTCAACCGATTAACCGCCGACTGAACATCTCCATAAACCATTCTTCCCATAAAGAACCATCCATTAGTTTATTATTTACAATCCAGTGGTAGCCATAAGCAAAAATAAATGTCAAGAAAAAAAGTCCTTGTGCGTAGTGGGGAAAATTTTTTAAACGGAAAGTATAGTCAGGGGAAAAGAGGGCTGCTATGTGAGAAAGAAAAATGAGAGGGTGGGGGACTCCAAACGGCGGGACAGGGGTCCCAGGGGGGGGGTGTCGTGGTCGGCCTTTTTTTATGCCATAATGGGCGCACGCACACGCACGCTCGCACACAGGCGCACATGGTTCATCTTGAATTGCCATGCTAACACGACCAAACGATATCCAATCAGTAGGCATAACGGCTCTTTCCTTTATATAGCATGGTCTTCCGCTCTGGCTGCGCTTTAGTTGACCCCTCAGTTGACCCCTCAGTTGACCCTTGACGCCTCCCAGGTCTCCCGGCGATCCTTCCCCGGAGCTGCTAACTTTTTACTAACACCATGCCGATCCATGCCGCTCCACACCCAGGGGAAGACCACGCCGACGATCAGGCCGCCTCCCCCCTCTCAACTTATTGACCTTCTGATCTTCTGGCCTTTTGACCTTTTGACCTTTTGATTGACCTCTTAATCTCTTTTTATAAGTTAGCAGGTCTCTCCCGGCGCTCTGGCCGTGCGCTCTTTTTTTTTATTCCTTCCCGTTTTCTTCCCGGCTTCTCTCTATTAGTAGACTAATCTTTTAACTAATAGAACAATTCCCCTATTCCCCCCCCTATTATCCCCCCCCTTTTCCCCATACTTATCAATTAAGTAATTAGGTGGCAGAGATAACGGCCTTGACAATACCATTCAATGGTATCTCAAACACTAAAAAATAGTGCTGTAACATTCTGATATTAAAGCGCAATCAAAGATAATTTGAAATAGCTGTTGACAAACAAACTAATAGCTGATAGCAAGCTAACCAGTGGGTTGAAGTACCGCCCGGACAGGCGCACCACCAAACAGACAAAAGGAGAAAGACGATGGAAAGATGGGAGCTTGAAGGCATGACAGTAACGGAGCTTAGAAATCATGCAAGGAAGAACACGGAGCTAAAAGGTCTTGCTATTGCAGGTATGAGAAAGACTGACCTTATAGAGTCAATCCTTAACCCGGCATGGCAGCCGGAGCTTGACCTTAACAACGGCAACGGCAACGGCGGCAATGGTGAAGTGAAGGCAGGGGAAAAGAGTGTTATTTCGTGGGACTTATTCAACCAAGTGGTACGCTAAAAAGGTACTCGTTAAGATGGCTAAAGCGCTCCAGGGCGATGGAGTTATTAGGATTTTTGGGGAGGAGAAACATGCTTATTGAACGATCAATTGAAGAAGCGGTGAACGGTGAGCTTATTCACAAGATCAAGGCTGGAATGCTTGTTGTTCACTGTAAGGATGCGGAGGATGCAGAGGCGGTGTTTATGCACCTTAGGGCAATTTGGAACACTGATTGCGAAATCACTTTTGACACATAAGGGGGGGGGAACATGAAAACACAAGAAACGTTATTGAACGCCTGCCATCAGGCACTTGAGCACATTGACTTAGAGGTGGCCGAATGTGCCCGGCTGGATGTGGATAACGAGAGACTGGTAATTACGTCACAACAAGAATTAGATGCGTTACCTGGAAAATTTGACAGATATACGAGTATCGAAATCAAAATTAACAACTCCCCTTTTGACGCTTTGGTAATCAATAAAGCATGGGAAAACAGCCATGTCGAAGCAAGGGAAAACAGCCATGTCGAAGCA